>JAFGQK010000053.1 GCA_016935735.1 Spirochaetales bacterium
ATCCTTCCTGGATCTGATGTAGTTACAGGTCATAGAGCGTTTCCTGCTTCTCTTGATTTGGGTTGTGGGCGTAGCCAACGCTGTGCATTTCCTCATATTCTGTATCCCGGCTGTTCTTGGATTCGGGGTTCTTTTCATCTTTCTTAAGGGTGATTTGAAAAGATTCATCCATTGAGTCTTCAAGAAAAATCTCTTTAATTCCTTCATTTTTTTCTTGCCCTATTTTCGATCTGGTTGTATACTATACATTGAAGGGACATTTGTAATAAAAATGATGATTTTGGTTGTACAAAAATAATTATGATGTAAATTTCTATAATAAAATCATCAGACAAAAAAGAGGTAGGGTAATAAAAATGAATAATGTCACTTTTTCATTAATCAAGGGGAAATTTGTCTGTTTTTTCATCATCCTGATGTTTTTAAGCGGAAATGTATTGTTCGGGGAAGAAATCCATTATATGTGCGGAGAAACGAATACCGGATCGGATTGTATATTCCCTCTTATAAAAATCAACAACAATACATCTGCTCAAATCCAATGGTCAAGTCTGGAGATCCGGTATTATATAACAAAGGATGATTCTTACACCAGCTACAGGTTTGCCTGCGAATCAACGCCAGTGTCCCTGGGGATTCAGCCCACCCAGGTGAAAAGTGAAGTAGTAAATAGAAGCGGGGATGAGTATTACCTTAAAATTACCTTTACTGCTTCATCTTTTATCCCGGCGAATTATCTTACAGGTGCATTCAGATTCAGACTCTATGTTGATAATGCACGGGTAAAAAACCAGGCTAATGATTATTCCTTTAATGCAGGTTATTCTTCCTATGCTGCATGGACCAAGATAACTTTATACAAAAACAGTACTTTAGTATGGGGTATTGAGCCGGGTGGCGAAAATCCGACCACTGTCCCGACAGAAGTTTCCACACCTGAACCCTCAACAGATCCTACAGAAACACCAGTATTAACATCGACTCCGACAACAGTACCAACAGCAACACCAATAACTTCAACTTCTGTCCCTACTCCTGACGTAACAGATCCTCCTGTCCAGAATGATTGTACATGTGATTCAGGGTGCAGTGCCCGGACAGACATTTCTCTTGATTTTGCTCAAAATGGGAGTGGGGAGTACTGCTGGACAGTAAGTTGTATTGGTGAATATGTCAACTCATGGAACCTCGCTGTCCTGGAAATAAATGGGGTTGATGTCACCAACACATGGGTTTCGGCAACTCAATTGCCAGCCAGGATGGATGGTGTTTACTATATCTACTATAAGGCGAATTATTCATGGAGTCATTTTGAAGCAAGGGGCGTATGTAATGAACCGGTTTCTGATCCTGATGAGACAGACCCCCCTCCCACCAGTACGCCGGAACAAACCGGGGTTCTTACATCCCCGCCGACACCCACACCAAATGGGAGTGATACGATCTGGATCGAGGCAGAAAGCGGTGCTGTTTATTCCCCCCAAATATTGAAGAGTGACAGTTTTGCAGATAATTCTCCCAATGATTGCGCATCACAGGAAATTTATTTTGAAGTAAATAATGGGAGTAATTCAACAGGAAGCGCTCCCCAGGATGGTCATATGGCATACACTTTTACTATTTCGCAAAGCGGGGAGTACCGTGTCTGGACCAGGGTAAAAACGCCAAATACCGGAGATGATTCTTTCTGGGTGAAAATGGATTCCGGTGCCTGGACAAAATGGGATAATATCGGGCCATTTCCCGAATGGGAATGGGACAGTGCAGGTGATTATACCCTTTCATCCGGGACGCATACCTTAACCTTTGCCTATTGTGAAGATGGAGCAAAGTTTGACAAACTCCTTATTACCGGGGATTTTTTATATACTCCTTCCGGATTAGGAAATCCGGAGCCAGGGCTTACGGGAGGAAATACATACCGGAGAAATGATATGGTTGATGTCCATGGAAACCTCCAGGTTATCGGGACAAATCTCTGCAATAAGAACGGAAATCCGGTTCAGCTTAAAGGCCTGAATACCCATGGTCCTCAGTGGTATCCGATTGTTGAAAATCATACCATTCCCAATCTTGTTCAATCCCCGGGTATTGATATTGTCCGAATTGCCATGTATATAGAAGATTTTAAAAACGGGGATTTCTGGAATGGGTATCTGGCACATAAAGAAGAAATAAAACAAAAAGTGGTTGGTTATGTTGATGATGCAATTGATGCAGGAATTTATGTCATCATCGACTGGCATATTCATAATAACCCTGCAAATTTCACCAGTGATGCAAAAGATTTCTTTGCGGAAATGGCCCAGAGATTCGGAGGTTATCCGAATGTGCTTTTTGATATTTGTAATGAACCGGAATATACGGAGTGGCCTATTGTAAAAAGCTATGCAGAAGAGGTGATCCCTGTCATAAGATCAAATGATCCGGATGATTATGATAATATTATTATTGTGGGAACACCAAACTGGTGCCAGGATGTCAATACCGCGGCAGATAATCCTTTAACAGGGTTCAATAATATTATGTATGCACTTCATTTTTATGCAGCTTCTCATAAACAATCATACCGGGACAAAGCACAGTATGCCCTGGATAAAAACATTCCGGTTATTGCAACCGAATGGAGTTCCTGTGATTATGATGTGAGTTATTCAGACTTTACCGAGGCAGATACCTGGGTTAACTGGTTGAATTCAAACAATATCAGCTGGATAAACTGGTCATTTTGTAACAGGGATGATAAATCCGCTATACTGAAGCCCGGTGTCTCAATGGCAGGTCCATGGGCATCATCAGATTTTACCGACGCCGGGACATGGGTTATACAGAAGATTCAGCAGTAAGTGTTTTTGTTTATTTAACTTCGATCTTCTCCAGGATGGAGATGGTTTCATAAATAATCTCATCGTTCCATGAATGGACTGCTTCTTCGAGTTTCTTTTTTACAACGCCCTTATCTATCCCGCATAAGAGATTATCAAGGGTTTTCGAAAGTTGAGCAATTTCATCCGGTTTGAAAAGGGCACAGTTTTCTTTTAATTTTATTATAATCTTTTCAAGTTTTTCCTCATCACCCGGTTTTATTTTTATATCGATTGTTTGTAAAGATATTTCCTCTTCGTGTTCTCTTTCGTTTTCCGTATCCTTTTTCCCTTCCATTTCAGAAACAATTTGTTGAATCCGCTGGATAAAATGAGTATTGTCAATGGGTTTGGACATGTATTCATTACATCCTGCTTCCATATACTTTTCCGGATCACCTTTTATAGCATGGGCTGTCACCGCTATAACATAAAGGTTATTTAATGTTTCATGTTCCCTGATCCATGCAATGGTTTCCAGACCATCCATAACAGGCATCTGAATATCCAGGATCATAATCATGTATCTATTTTTCTTCAGTAATTTAACCGCTTCTTTCCCGTTTTCTGCAATATCATACTTGATCTTTAATATATTAAGGAGTTCACTAAAAAGGAGTTGATTTTCCTTATTATCCTCTGCAATTAATACCCTTAATCTGTTTTTATCCTGTGTTGTTTCTTCCTCTTTTGCTGGTTCTGTGAATATCTCTTTATTTGTAATTTGTGATGCCAGGATGTCTTCTTTTTTTATTGTTGGCAGCGGTATTTCAACAGTAAAAGTTGATCCCTTATTGTATTCACTTTTCAGTGCTATTTGTCCCCCCATCTTTTCCGTCAATTTTTTCGCGATCGCAAGCCCCAGGCCGGTACCCCCGAATTCCCTTGTAGTAGAGGAATCTGCCTGGCTGAATGCCTCGAAAATAGTCTTTTGCTTTTCTTCTTTTATACCAATTCCTGTATCTGCTATACTTATGTATGTTTTTCCGTTAACATACTGGCAATCAATAGTAATACTTCCCTGTTTTGTAAATTTAAAGGCATTTCCCAGAAGGTTTACAATGATCTGCTGCACCCGCTTTTCATCCCCGTACACATATTCCGGGACTTCCTCTCCGATAGAAAGAGTAAACTTGATATGTTTCTCATTTGTTTTTATAAAAAACATATTAAAAAGATTGGTTAAAAAAACCTTTAATGAAAATGGATTATTGATAAACTCGATCCTGCCGTCTTCGATCTTTGAAAAATCAAGAATATCGTTGATAAGGCTCAAGAGGTGATTGCAGGATTTCTTTATAATTTCCAGTTTGTTTTTTCTATTTGGACTCCCCTCTGTCCTGAGTAACAGTTCAGTAAATCCGATTATTGCATTCATCGGGGTTCTGATTTCATGACTCACATTTGCAAGAAACTCGTTCTTGATTTTATTTGCCTGTTCCGCTGCCTCTTTTTCGACTTTTAGCTTTTTTCTTTCTTTTAAAACTTTTAAGAGGATATCCCTTTCCTCTGCAAGCCTGTCCCGTAAAGATTTCATGGTCAACTGTGAACGAAGCCGGGCCCTGAGTTCCTGTGAATTAAATGGTTTTGTGAGATAATCATCAGCCCCATGCTCAAAACCTTCGATTTTTTCCAGGGTATCTGTTTTTGCAGAAAGGAGAATAACAGGAATGTGTTGAAGGGTTGGGTTTTTCTTGATCATATCTGCCAGCTGGTATCCATTAACTTCCGGCATCATAACATCGGAGATGATGATATCCGGCAGATGAACGAGTGCCCGTTCATAACCTTCTTTTCCGTCTTTTGCCGTAAATACCGTATATTGCTCTTTGAGCAGATTCCTGATAAACAGCCGTAAATCTTTATTATCTTCTATAAAAAGAACCTTTTTCTTATTATCCGGTATTTCAATATTTTGTATGCGTTCTTCTTCCAATTCTTCTTCTATATAGTAGTCGTTTATTTTCTTAAACTCATCGATATTGATATCTGAAAGATCTTCGATCTCACCTTCCTTTTCAGTTTCGCTGTAATCATAAGGAAGGCAGATGGTAAAAACAGAACCACTCCCTTCTTCACTCTCTACGATAATTCTTCCACCATGAAGCTCCACTATTTCTTTTGTATACGCTAACCCTATACCCGTTCCCCCATATTTTCTTGAAATTGATCCATCCACCTGGGTAAAGCGCTCAAAAATCAGATCCAGCTTATCTGCAGGAATGCCGATTCCGGTATCCTTCACAGAGATGTAATATTCTTTCTCATTACCTTTCAATTCGATAATGATCGATCCCCCTTTGGGTGTAAACTTTAACGCATTTGATACAAGATTAAAAAACGCTTTTTCTATAAGCCCCCTGTCTATACTTGATACGACAATTCTTGTTGATTTATCATGAAATTCCGCAGAAAGACCTTTGCTGTTTGCTGTGGATTCAATCGAATTAACATAGAGTTTAATAAGATCCGTAATATTGGTTCTTTTCTTGTTCAGCACCATTTTACCGGCTTCTATTTTGGAAAAATCCAGGAGATTGCTTATTAAGTGCAATAAACGTGTCCCATTTGCCAGCATTGAATAAAAAAGAGAGGAATCCTTTTTAATATAGTTGCCAAAATCCCCTTTAAGGATCGATTCGATCGGTCCCAGGAGCAGGGTTAATGGGGTGCGAAACTCATGGGATATATTCATAAAGAACTCGGTTTTTGCACTGTCCAGTTCTTTTAATTTTGTATATGCCTTTTCCAGTTCATTATGAATATATATATTATGAAGGCAATTGGTAAATTGATGCTTAAAAAGATTAATGACCAGCGGATTTATTTTTTTCATTTCTATACAGATAAAACCATAGTGTTCTTTCTGAAAAATCAGTTCGCTGAATACAAGAGTACGGCGCTTTTCTTTAAAAAAAATTTTATCCGGGATGAGTTTTTTTGTTGAAAATATTTTGTTATTTTCGTCTTTTAGAATTCGTTGATTGTCTTTATAAGCAAAAAAAAGGCTCACGAGCGGGGGAGGGAACATATCCTCTTTAAAAAATAAAGGCATTCCATCTTTATAAAAATACATGTAACAGGTAGATACATCTAATTTTGAAAGAAGTCTTTCACTCCGGGATTTTATTACATTAAGATCAAGGGCATTCATGATATCGGTGGAATATTCAGTAATAAATCCCACATTAAATCCCAGTTGTGTTGTATCGTATTTTTTTATATCTTCCTTGATTCTTGAATATCTATAGTATTTATGTTCATCTTCTTCATCCCCGGTTTCGTCCCCTGTATCTTTCTCTTTTAAAGGACATCCGCAGGATTGACGGATCACTGCCCTGGATGGCAGAATAACATCATCCACCACTTTTTCCCCGTTTATGAGTGAAATAACCATCTCCAGACTTTTCTGGACCTGTGCATCAATAGGCTGCCGTACCGTGGAGATCGGGGGATCGATTTCTTTTACTGCTTTTATATTATCAAATCCCCCGAGGGCAATACTCGCCGGGACCTTGATATTCCTGCTCTGCAATTCCGAATAAGCACCAAGAATCATATCATCGTTTGCTGCAATAATTGCATCGATCTTTACCTTTCTTTCATCAAGAAGTTCAGAAACCGCTTTCTGGCCGGAATGAAGGCCGAAATCACCCTGAAAAACAATGGCTTCATCAAAAGGAATATCGTATTCCTCGAGAATTTCTTTGTATGCAGAAAAACGGAGCTCTGCTTCCGGGTTACTCTTCGTTCCTTTTATAAAAGCAATTTTTCTGTAACCATGATCCCTTACAAAGTGTTCGATGAGTTCCCTCATTCCCTGCTTATTATCGATACGAATAGAAGGAATATTCTCAAATTGCTCTGATAAAGAGACAACTGGTATATCAGTAAAAAAGGTGCAAAGGAATTTCAATTCTTCGATAGTAAAATATCCACGCATCGCCCCGGATGATATAATAACTCCATCAACATTCTCTTTTCCTGCAAATTCGAATGTTTTTATGAACTCCTTTTTATTATTGATGTTTGTTAAAAACATAAAAGGTGAAAAGATGATAAGGTTTGCGTCTGCTTCCACGGCACTCTGGATAACAGAAAACCATTGTATTTCAAAATATTCACCGAGAAGATTTGGTATGAGAAATCCAATGGTTGGTCGATCTTTGCTTTTCATTTTTTACCAGTCTTAATAATATGATATACCCTGTGATTATTCAATAGAAAGCCGGCAAAACTTATTATAATCAAATATAATCATTTCTGTCTATCCTTGTCTTTTTTGCATAACGCTGGGCTATTTTAAGTCAAAATAGCAAATATTGTACCTGCTCTCCATTAAGAATAATACATGAGACTAATTCTTGCAAGACAGGTAGTTCCTAGAGGGATTTAAGGGTTTCTGCTATTTTCTTTATTTCTTCATCTTCCCCCAGACCCGATGGGACAAACTCCGTTCCTGTAATAAGATGAAAAGCTTTTCTATACCTGTCTATAATACCCATCTTTACGGTTTCTGTAATTTCCGGGGCAGGTCCTTCTCCCATATAACCCCGGTCCATGAGCCATTTCCGGAAAAATTCTTTGTCCAGTTTACGCTGTTCCTCATTCTTTAAAAATAATTCCTCGTATGTATCTTTGTACCAGTACCTGCTGGAATCCTGGGTATGGATTTCATCTGCAACAAGGAGTTTTCCGGCTGAAAGTCCGAACTCATACTTTGTGTCCACAAGGATTAGACCCTGCCTGGCTGCAATTTCCGTACCCCGCTTAAAAAGTGCCAGTGCGGTTTTTTCTATAGCTTCCCAGGTTTTAACAGGGACAATTTCCTGCTTAATTATCTCGTCACGGGAAATTGGTTCATCGTGAATACCCTGTCCGGCTTTGGTGGTAGGGGTAAGAATCGGTTCAGGAAACCGTTCATTTTTCCTCATTCCCTGTTTGAGGCGGATCCCGGAAAGAAGATTTCCTTTCTGATATTCCCGCAAGGCAGATCCTGCAAGATAACCACGGACAACGACCTCTACAGGGATAATAGAGCATTTTTTTACAAGCACTGAACGGGGGGTGACTTCCTTTATAATATGATTGTCTATAATATCCCCTGTTTGTTTGAACCAGAAAAGTGATAGTTGATTAAGAATTTCTCCTTTTAACGGAATCGTTGTGAGAACATTGTCAAATGCTGATATCCTGTCTGTTGTATAGATGAAAAGCATGGATCCCAGATCAAGGATATCCCGTACTTTACCCCTGTAAAATCTTTTTTCATCACCTGCGGCTTCAATACCTGCCGATTCCAGTTTTAACAGGTTTAAACCTTTTTTGACCGGTATTTCCTCCATTATGAAACCTTCAGTTCCTCCCTGCTATTGATGATCCGTGCAATGAGCCCGTAGTCTACTGCTTCCTCGGCATTCATCCAGTAATCCCTGTCTGTATCTTTTTCCACCTTGTCTATTGATTGCCCGGTTTCCTCTGCAATAAGCTTGTTGATCTTCTTTCTCATCCGTTCAATCTCTTTTGCATGGATTTCGATTTCCGTAGCAACCCCCCGCATGCCACTTAATGGCTGGTGAATAAGGTAATGGGAGTTGGGGAGGCCGGTGCGGCGTTCTTTTGATGCTGCAAGGAGAATAATTGATCCGGCACTTGCTACCAGCCCCATGCCGACAGTGTAGACGGTCGGTTTTACAAATCTGAGCATGTCAAAAATGGCAAATCCTGCATCAGCATCTCCCCCCTGGGAGTCGATGAATACCTTGATAGGATCATCACTTTCCGCTTCGAGGAGGAGGAGTTGCTTAATGATCTTTTCTGCCAGGTTTTTGTTTATCTCGCCCGAGAGGAGGATAGTCCTGGTTTTAAGTATTTTAAGTGCCAGGAAATCCTCTTTCTTTTCCTCATTTTCTTCTTTTGCATTTCTGTATATCATGCTCCTATATTATAAATCTGAAAGAAAAAAATCAAGATAAAATCTGATAAATATGATCTTGAAAATGTTTGTTTCGCATGTCACTATGAGGAACTTATTCGGAAAAGGAGGATAGTTTCAGATGAATATTGGTGTTATTGGCGGAACCGGTCTTAATAGCATAAAGGGTGCAGCATTAATCCGGGAGATCGATATACCGACCCCGTTCGGGATGCCTTCGGATGCGATTTCCATTGTTGATATTGGTGGTGTTCAGGCGGCATTTCTTCCCAGACATGGGAAAGGGCATCGTCTTCTGCCAACAGAAGTCCCTTCAAAAGCGAATATCTGGGCACTTAAATCCCTTGGTGTATCGCAGATACTCGGGATCAGTGCAGTGGGTTCCCTGAAGGAGGAAATAAAACCGGGGAATTTTGTCGTGTGTGATCAGATTATCGACAGGACCCGGAGCAGGGAAAACAGCTTTTTCGGGAATGGTCTTGTCGGCCATGTCTCGTTTGCTGAACCATTCTGTCATGGCATGAGGAAAAATCTCATAAACTGCCTTAATAATATCAACCACCCGGTTCATGAGAAAGGGGTGCTTATAACAATGGAAGGTCCGCTTTTTTCAACAAAAGGGGAATCACATCTATACAGACAATGGAATGCTGATATTATCGGGATGACAGCACTGCCCGAGGCAAAACTGGCAAGGGAAGCAGAAATGTGTTATGCTTTAATTGCTACGGTCACGGACTACGATTGTTTCAGGGAAAAGGAAAAGGCGGTGACTGTAGAGATGGTCTTAAAAATTATGAAAGGGAATAGTGATGTAGTCCGCAAGGTTCTCCCGGATATGATAAATGTATTACAAAAGAATGAAGATTGCGAATGTCATCATGCAGCCCAATATGCCATGATGACCGATATATCCCTTGTCCCATATGAAGTAAAAAGAAAGCTAAAGCTTTTTTACGGTAAATACTGGAATGAATAATAGAGCCGGGAATTTTATTATTTCTTAATTTCTTGGAAATCAGAAAGCAATCCGGTTAACGAAAAGGGAAAATCCCTCCGTCATAGCAGTTTTTAAATACCCGTCTTCCTCATAAACGATAAGTCCTTCTGTATCCTTTTCTTTTTCAAGGAATGCAATTCCTTCTTTTTTTCCAAGGACAAATGCAGCGGTCGCCAGTGCATCGGCTATGGCACAGTTGGGTGCAATTACCGTCACTGAAACCGCATCCCTTGCAGGATATCCGGTCCGGGGATCAATAATATGGTGATATCTGATCCCATCCTGTTCAAAGTATCTTTCATAATCCCCCGAAGTGACGATTGCAATGCGGTTATCCGGTATACCCAGGGTAAGTTCTCCGATACGGCTGGTTATTTCCCTGGGATGCCTGATCCCGACTATCCACTTTTCATTCCCGGGCTTAAGACCGGAGAGAATGATATCTCCCCCTGCCTCGATTAGAAAATTTTCATAACCCAGGGTATGAAAGTAATCTGCAAGAGAATCCACCAGGGCACCTTTTGCTATACCCCCGAGATCCAATCCATACTTTTCCGGGATACTTACGGTGTTATTCCCGTATAATGTGATTTTTGTATAATTAACAAAACTTTTTGCAGATGATATATCCCCGGGGTCCGGGAGTTGCGGTGAATCTTCAAAATCCCAGAGTTGTATAAGCGGAAGAATAGTGGGATCAAACACCCCTCTACTCTTTTCTGCGATATCCAGTGCTGTTTCCAGTGTCCTGAATACATCCTCCGGTAATTGTGCTTTAAAAGAAGAGTTCAGTTCCTGGACAGGACTCCCCTGTACCCGGTAATCATAAAGCCTGGCTCTGGATTCAAGAAAAGTAAAAATACCATCCCAGTCCGGCTGGTTTCCTGTGTAGATGATAATCGTGACAGGAATAGTGGATTCGCCGGTAATGGAAAGGCGTGTTTCTGAATACCGGGAAGGCATGCATGAGAGAAGAAGAATTGCAGAAAAAATAAAGATAATAATGGTCTTTGTTTTCATAAGTATGTTATTCTACAACAGATTTATGATTTGTGGAAGAACCGTGTATTATTATAGTATTATAGAAGAGAAGTCAGGCATTCTTTTGAAGCAGATTTCAATATGGATGGTAGTTGTACATAAGAAATCCATGAAACCGGGAAGGAAAGGAAAGTGGTATTGGCATTTCAAATTTATAAATAATAATAATTGGGGGTCTATATGCTATTAACTCCCCAATCCTTGTTTTTTAACAAAGATTGGGGAGTTAATAGCCGGACGTTGGCTACCAGGTCAAATAAACCGCTATATTCACTAAGCACCTGAATA
>JAFGQK010000054.1 GCA_016935735.1 Spirochaetales bacterium
GATCCATATATAGTGGTGTTTATAAATATTTTCCTCATAAAACACCACTATTTTTAAACAAAAAAAGGCTTTTTAGACAGCCCCGTCTATTTCCTCCTTATTATATTGATTATAAAGGTTATCCCTTTCAGATTCTTTTGATTTAAAAAAAGCCACCTGCTCTGCAGGTGGTCTTTTACTCTTTTTATCCTGGTATGCCGATTTTAATCAGAAAAAAGCCATGTACTCAAGTACCGCTCCCCTGTATCCGGGAGGAGTACTACAATGAGTTTGCCTTTGTTTTCATCCCTTTCTGCAATGGTAAGGCCGGCCTTAAGTGCAGCACCGGAGGATATGCCTGCAAGTATCCCTTCTTCTTTTGCCAGTCGCCGTGCGATTTCCCCTGCATCATCATCCTTTACTTTAACTATTTCATCGATAATACCGGTATTCAACACTTCCGGGATAAAACCCGTACCAATACCCTGTATTTTATGCGGACCAGGATTGTCCCCGGAAAGGACAGCAGATGATGCAGGTTCCACTGCCACAATTTTTATCCCGGGTTTGCGTGATTTTAGTGCTTCTCCAACCCCGGTGATTGTTCCCCCGGTCCCGACACCGCTGATAAAAATATCCACCTTCCCGTCGGTATCCTCCCAGATTTCTACAGCCGTGGTTTTCCTGTGTATTTCCGGGTTGGCCGGGTTTTTAAACTGCATGGGGATAAAAGACCCGTTTATCTCTTCTGCAATCCGGGCAGCTTTTTCAATTGCACCTTTCATACCTTTTGCAGGATCGGTAAGAACAAGTTCCGCTCCCAGGGCTTTAAGAAGTTTTCTTCTTTCCATACTCATACTTTCCGGCATTGTCAGGATAAGCCTGTACCCCTTTACTGCTGCAACATATGCAAGACCTATCCCGGTATTCCCGCTTGTCGGTTCAATAATTACCGATCCTTTTCTTAAAATCCCCCGTTTTTCTGCGTCCTCGATCATTGCAAAACCGATACGGTCCTTTACACTGGAAAGGGGATTAAAACTTTCCAGTTTTACCACAATATCCGCTTTTCCATTCCGGTTCAATTTATTAATCCTTACAAGGGGAGTATGACCAATAAGGGCGGTTATGTTATGAGCTATATTCATAAAGACCTCCTTTCCTGATAATCTTCTACCAGGTTTTTCAGTGTAATATTCTCCAGGAAAGTGAAAATGTTCTTCTGTAATAAAGACCACATTTTTTGTGTCGGACAAAGGTGAGTTTGTTTACAGAGGTTTTTGTTCCCGATGCAGTCAAGAATGACCGGGTCGCCTTCGAGGAGGTAATAAATTTCTTTTACCGTTATCTTCCCGGGTTCCCTGGCAAGCTCATAACCTCCATGGAACCCCCGGGTTGAATTGATGAGTCCGGCCCCTTTAAGCGGGATGGCAAGATTACTTAAATACTTTCCGGATATGCCGGTATGTGCTGCAATATCTTTAAGAAGCATCACCCCCTCCCCATAGTGAAGGGCGAGATCGCACATAAGCCGGAGTCCATACCTGCTTCTTGTTGAGAGCTTCATAGAAAACCTCCGATTTCTTAACTAAATCAATTGACATAGTTGTAAATTAGAAAAAATGATAAAGAATGTCAAGCATAGACATCGCTTTTTTTAAATTACAATTGACACCCTATAAAAACTACAATCGGGCTTTAACTATGTTGAACATTTCACAAAACAGATGTATCATTAATAAAAGAAATGAATTATCATTTACGAGTAAATATGGAAGAATGTGAATGGTGAATATATCAGAGGAGTGCAAAAAACGACTTGAAAAAGCAGCAGAAGCAATAAAAAAATCGAAACACCTGGTTATTTTTACAGGAGCCGGGATAAGTACCGAATCAGGGATTCCTGACTTCCGGGGCCCCCAGGGTGTCTGGACATTGAAAGCCCGGGGGAAAAAGCCGGTACAAACCGTTTCCTGGGATGAGGTAAAACCGAATTCAGGGCATTATGCAATCGTCGAATTACAGAATATGGGGCTCATGAAATTTCTCATCTCCCAGAATGTTGATGGTCTTCATCTTGCCTCGGGGATTAAACCGGAATTTATTGCCGAATTCCACGGTAATTACACCCTTGTGCGTTGTCTTTCCTGTGACAGACAATTTCCGAAAAAAGGACTGTGGGATGAGAAAAAATGGGGCAAGGGGTACAGGACATCACCCGTTATTCCCGGCCAGCCTGTCTGTCCTGAATGCAGGGGCAGGATTATTTCCAGTGTGGTGAATTTCGGGGATCCCATTCCTGAAAAGGAATTAAGGCTTTCCCTTTCCTATTCGATGAATGCAGATGTATTTCTGGCAGTCGGTTCGTCTCTAACTGTTACCCCTGCTGCTGATATGCCGCATAAAGCCAGGAAAAACGGTGCTGTTCTTATCATTATCAACAAGATGGAAACCCCTCTTGATTATATGTCCGATATCAGGTTTTTTGAGGGAGCGGGGTTTGTTCTTACCTCGATAGTTTCCCTTATTAAAGAAATATAAAAAACAGGTATCTGAACAATTTACACAATACAGGATATTTTATATAATGCTGTTTTATAATAGTGAGGTGAAAAATGTTAAAAAAAGCAGTTGTTTTCTTTTTTGCCTGTTTTATTTTAATGTATTGCAGTTCTCCCGGCCAAAAGACGATTCTTAAGGATGTATATAAGGAGTACTTTCATGCAATGAATGCCGAAGGGACAATCATTATTTATGATCTTCATAAAAATACCCTTTTTCTTTATAATAAAGAGCAGAGTACCAGCGGCATTTTACCTGCATCCACATTTAAAATATACAATGCACTCATCGCCCTGGAAACAAAAGTTGCACCATCAAAGGATTTTGTTATTGAATGGGACGGGATAAAATATCAGTATCCCGATTGGAATAATGACCATACCCTGGAAAGCGCCTTCAAAAATTCGGTGGTCTGGTATTTCCAGGAACTTGCACGGAGAATCGGTAAACAGAAAATGGGAACGTATATCAACGAACTCCACTACGGGAACATGGATATATCCCAGGGAATCGATACCTTCTGGCTGGAGGGGGGCTTGAAAATATCGGCAAAGGAACAACTGGATCTCCTGGTTCAATTATATGAAAATAAGCTGCCCTTTTCAAAGTCTTCACAGGAAACGGTAAAAGAGATGATGATTCTGGAAAAGAATCAGAAGTATATATTACGCGGTAAAACCGGTACCGTGTCACGTCTTGCAGGTGTTTACTACAGCTGGTTCGTGGGGTACCTGGAACAGAATAATAATGTTTATTTCTTTACCACAAACCTACAGAAGGCAAAAACCAGCTCTATAGGTGTAACAGAGGCAAAGGATATCACGCTTCAGATACTAAAGGGTATGAAGCTCCTGTAAGCAGGGCACACCATATTTTTTTATCCTGTAAAGCATTATTCAATTATTTCAATTCCCCTGTGAGTTCCGATTGAATTGTCATGAATCATCTATTACATTTTATATAGGGAACAGATATCCAAAATGGGAGGAAGATTCATGAAAGCAAGAGTATCCTATAAAAAACAGATTTTTTTCACCACCATCATTATCCTGGCCTTTATTACAGGATGTACACCAGATACTGCAAATCTCCCTGAAAATGTGAAAAAAGGGGAAAAAAGTATTTCAACAGGAATTGTCAACTCCCCGGCAGTAGTGGTCTTTTATATTGGTAACTGTTACCGATTCAATAATAGTGATTGGGAATTACTTTCCATCGGCCAATGTCTTAAGGAAAATGATACGATAAAAGTCGGTCCGGATTCTTACCTGGAGATTCAAATCGGGAACAGGGCTATTATCTGTATCGAGGAAAATACAGAGGTAATTCTCGAATCCCTTTTTTATGAACTTGATAGTAAAGAAATAAAACTTCATTTAAAAGAAGGTTCATTATTCAGTACACTTAAAAAACTCCTGTATAATGAAACCTTCGAGGTAGAGACCCCCAAGGTTATACTCAGTATCCGTGGTACACAATTTTTAGTAAAAGAAAATCAGGAGGAAACCCTTGTCGCGGTCAAAGAGGGGAGTGTCATGCTCCTCCCGCCCGGTATTAACAAACCTGGTACTCAAGACAATGACAGGTATAAGAAAATGATCGAGCAGGTCACTGTATCTCTCCAAAAAGAAGCACCGGTTTTACTGAAAGAAAAAGAAATCATTATCACAAAGGGGACTGCATTCCATCTAAAAAAAGAAATCGAACCGGTTTTATCTTATATCGAGGACAGTATAAAAGATAAAAGGGATATTACAGAGGATCAGCTTTTACTCCGGGTAAAAGATATTAAAAAGTCCATGCATGCACTTGAAAACCGGATTACGGATTGGCAGATAGATACAAAAAAAGAAATTCAGGGGAAAAAGCAGGTATCTGATATCAGCCTCCCGGAAGATACAAAAGGTATGGATATACTTCTGAAAGAAAGCACTATTGTGGAGGTTAATGTCGATTTTGATAAAGCATTGGTTTACATGGATAATACATTGATAGGGAAACAGAGAATGGGTATCCTCTATAATCCGGAAAAACAATTTTCCTTTTCTGTGGTATGTCCCGGTTATGAGGATACAGTCTTTAATGTAAAAACAAAAGCAGGAATCCATTACAGTTATAATGTCCGCCTTCTTAAAGAGGAAGAGAAATCCCCGGGAGATATGGTTTATGAGGAAGAAACAGAAACATGGGAGGTTTTTAAAAAGGAAACAACCGGACCGGAAAAAGATGCAATAACCGAAACAATTGTGACAATAAAGACAGAGCCGGAAGATAGTGCCATCTATATAAATGGGGAATTCACCGGTTATGGCACCTACACAGGTCAGTTTAAAAAGGGTGATAAACTCTCTATCTTCTGTATGCGCGAAGGTTATTATGATGCTACAATGAATGCAACAATAGAGGATTGGGGTGTAAAGGAAAATTATACTATCAGCCTGATATCAAAGGTGGATGGTGAACCGCGTTTTTCCGTATCCAATACGGAAATTATCGGTCAAATGGAATATAATAAAGGGATTCTCTATGTTGCAGATAAATATGGTTCGCTTTTTGCTGTCGATACATCGGGAAAAACAATATGGACTGTTTCTACCAACAATAATCCGAACGAGCATTCCTTCCCTGTTGTTATAGGAAACAGATTGTATTTTTCCGGTTCAGATGAATTAGTTATCCTGGATACGTCCTCCGGTTCACTGCTGGCAAGAAGGGCATTAAATGCAGATGAAGCTCATTACTTTGGAAGATATCTTATCCCATATAAAGACCAGGGAATATATCCTGCAAATAATGCATTAAAGATAATGGATATGCAGACAGCGGAATTTATAAAGGAATTTCCATGCCCGGGCGGTTCAAGAATGACACCGGTAATTTTTAATGACATGCTTTATATTGTAAATCAACAAGGAGTTCTTTTGAAAATGGATCCGGAAACGGGAATCATCAAAAAAGAGATTCCCACACAGGCACAAATGCCGGTTGCCCTCCCGGTAACAATAAAAGACAACTATATCTATTTTGCAGACAGTAAAAGTCATATTGTCTGTATGGACAGCGTGAAAGAGCAGGTGAGATGGGAAAAGGATATTTCAGGTGAAAAAGCCACTGTATATCACATGCTTATCTGCGGGGAAAAGAGTATAAATATCTTTGTAAGGGGAACACTGTACAACCTGTCACTGGAGGATGGTACAGAACGCTTTTCTCCGGTACCGGATATTACCTGTCCGCCGTTATATAAAAGCGGGATGCTGATTTTTGGCACTACAGATGGTTTTCTTACCTTTCTTAATGAGGAAGATGGAACTGTTGCAGCTAAAATCAATGTTGAACAGAAGATTACAACCAGACCGGTCCTGGCAGGAAATAAGCTCCTGATCGGGACCGAGACAGGCACGGTCTTTGTTATAGCTTCACTGTAATTACCGTGCCTTATGAAAGAAAAATCTTGAATTCTGGTTTATATATGAGTATATTGTAAATAGAACAACGCACATCCTGGATAAAATACTCAGGAAGAAATAAGATATACCGGATGTGAGTGGTATCTCCTTATTTATAAAGTAATATAATTGTTAAAAGTATAAAATCTCATAAAAGGAGATGTGAAAATGATTATTGCCGGAAATCCGTCTGTATCCATTATTATTGTAATTTGTACTGGATTACTTTTATGCTTTTCATGTTCTCCTATCCAGTTACTGAACGACCTGGAAGGATTATCAACACCACTCCCGAATTTTACCTCGGATCCCGGTGCAACAGCAGAACCAACACTTGAGATAACCCCTGAACCAACTCCTGAACTAACGGAAGAACCGACACCCGGGTCAACTCCTGAATCAACGGAAGAACCGACACCTGACTCAACTCCTGAACTAACGGAAGAACCGACACCTGAACCAACAGCAGAATCGACACCCGGGTCAACTCCTGAATCAACACCAGAATCCACCGATGAACCAACACCAACCCCGGTCCCTACAACAACACCTTCTCCAACACCGACACAAATACCGAAAGATGCTTTTTCAATAATCCAGGGGGAATATTATGATGATTGCAGTACAGGGATTATTGTCAGTTCTTATTGTGTTGTACATATCGGTGATATTGATGATGGTTCGTGGGCACTTTACGGTTCAATGAATTTTGCAACCGGTGCAGCAGGTTTTGAAGTATATACCACCAGTTCGAATGGAGGTGGGACGATTGAAATAAGACTCGACAGCCTTACTGGTACGTTAGCCGGTTCGTGTGCGATCCCCGATACAGGAGGATGGTGTTCTTATGAACTCGTGGCTTGCAGCATATCCGGTGTGAGTGGAATTCACGATCTGTATCTGGTGTTTACGGGTGATGGCACAGGGCTTTTTAATGTTGACTGGTTTAAATTTCTGGATACAGCACCAACAGCTACCCCGACGCCAGCCCCCACACCAGATCCCAGGATTTATGATGATGGATTGGTCAATAACTGGGATGACTGGTCATGGGATTGTACAAGAAACTTCAACTGCATGTACCCGGTATATGACGGGAACTACTCACTGTCGGCACTATATAATTTGGGGTATGCCGCACTCTATTTCCATAATGCAGCAGGTGATATCCAGTTGAGTTATTATACCTCCCTTACTTTTTATATTCATGGTGGTATGACAGGAGGGCAGTCCTTGAGAGTTTCATTCAGGAATAATTTTGATGTCCAGGTAGGGGATGTACTCCTTGTGGATGATTATCTAGCAGGTGGGAGTGTTTCTCCCAACACATGGGAAGAAGTGCAGATTCCCCTTGCTGATTTTGGCATATCCGGGGGGATTATACGCAAAATTATATTCCAGAGTGATGAATCTACTGCACTTCCTGTATTTTACCTGGATAAGATTGAATTTAATTAATACAAGTTTTCTGTGCATAATTAATGATGAATAATCGTTATTTTAAAATTGAAATTTGTTAAAGCAGGGCATGATGAAACAAATAATGGTTTTTTTTATTCTTATAATAATCTTCTCCGGTTCCCTCTGGGGGGATACAGTACTTCTGCCCCGGACAGACTCTCCTTTCTCTTTTCATCTTATGCCGGGGGTCACTGTTCCTGTAGGGACATATTCCGATATATTTAAACCGGGGAGCGGGATTACCTTAAGTCTTGCTTATGAAATACCGTCTTTTCCGGTTTTTGTCAGAGGATGCGGGACATACAATTATGTGCCTTTAATAAGTGATTACAGCATATCCCTGGTTACGTTACATGTTGACGGGGGAATGAATTTTCACCTTACTCACGGAATTACCGCATCACCCTTTGCAGGGATCGGGTATTATTATGGATTTTTAAATAACAATTTGAGATATTATGGATCACATCCTTACGGAGCCCTGGGTATTGAGTGTACATTTAGTTTATCAAAAGAGATAACAATCGGGATTGATGCAGGGTACAGGCATTTTTTCGGTTTATATGATGATCTCCATCTCTCTGTATCGACCTCTCTTTCGTTCCCGGGAAAAGAGAGTGCCCTTGATCTTTCGCCGCCGAATTTTTATGATATCTTTCCTGTTTTACTGAATTATTACAGGGACAACCCGGTCGGCTCTGTCTCTATTTACAATAAGTCTCCGGAGCCGGTCACTCTTTCGAATATCAGCCTGTATATAAAGGATTTTATGAAAAAACCCCGGGTAACACCGTTGAACAGGGAAGTGGGAAGCAGTCATAATCTTGATGTGGAATTATTTGCTCATTTTACGGAAAATATTCTTGACCTGGAAGCCCGACAGGAGACAAAAGCTACAATCCGTATAGAATATCTGTTAGATGGGGAAAAAAAGAGAGAGAAATTATCATACCCTGTCACCATTCATCCCCGTACGATGATAAGCAGGAACAACCCCGGACAAATTGGCGCATTTATCGGCAGGGATGATCCTGCTGTTGATAAATTTGCAAAATCACTGAAAAAAACAATGAACGGGTATACACTCCAGGATATCAATCCGAATATTCTTATCGCGATCGGGGTATATAATGCAATAAAAATATACGGGATTAACCTTGTTGAACAACCACAGAATGGGGGTCATGAAACCGTTCAATTCCCCGGGACGACACTGGCAAAAAAACAGGGGGATACTGTTGACATGGCAGTTCTTTTAAGTTCTGTTTTTGAATCCATGGATGTCCATTCGGCTCTTATCTATACACCGGAAACCTGCTTTATTGCGTTTTCTCTTGATATCGATCCCGGATCGGTAAAAGAACTTTATACAAATATCGATAACATTATCATTGTACAGGATTCTACCTGGATTCCCCTTGATATTACTAAAGATACAGATAATTTCTTTCAGGCAGTAAATGAGGGATCAAAAAAATGGAAGAAATACAATAGTGAAGATACAAAGTTATTGTACCCGGTTTCTGATCTTCAAAAACCTTATACTGATCTGAATATGCCGGAAAATCAGCCAGGCCCGGAAATTGAACCTCTGCAAAAGGAGGAACTGAAGAAACAGAATGAGAAGGATCTTTCTGAATACCTGTACCAGGATAGCACGCCGAAACCTCTGTTACTGGAAACAGTGAAAGAAGAAAATGAAGAAGATATAAGAATGATGAATAGTCTTGCTATTCTTTATGCAAAATATACTTATTATGATAAAGCAATCACTATATTAAACAACATTTTGCTAAAGGAAGACTATGTTCCTGCTCTTATAAATATGGGGAATATATATTTTCTGATGGAAGAGATGAAAAAAGCCCGTTCCTATTTTGAACGGGCATATGAAAAAGACCCCATTCATCCTGTCATTCTGTTAAACCTTGCCCGGGTAAACTATGCTATGGAAAATTACGGCAATGCAAAGGAAAGCTACAGAAAACTTATAAGCATTGATGAGAAACTTGCAGATCAGTATGATTATCTTGAATATTCCGGGCAGGAAGCCCTTATCCGGTCTACAAAAACAGAAAAAAAGAAAGAAGTGATCTGGATAGAAGAGGAATAACCATCCTGGTTTTATCTGAACAATAATATAAATGGAATTTATTGAAAATTTCCTATTTATTTTTTATGATTGTTTTATAGGAGTTCAACACAGTTGAATTCCAATTATAGTTATAAAGAGGTGAATTTCAGGCAGAAAGAATGTAATCTGCTAAAAAGCATTGACGTATGGTATGGATAAATAGGATTCCCCCTTTTATAAGGGTTATTGCTTTACTTATTCTTTCACTCATCATTTGTTCTGGTATCATATCTTCTTCACTTTTTAAGGATATAGATAATATTTTTTATGATTTCTGGTTTACCTTCCGTGACCTTGGCAGAAAAGAACGGCTTTTGAATTCAAACATCTCGATCGAGGTAACGGACAATACCATATGTGATGATATTATTATTTTAGGAATTGATGAAGAAAGTGTAAACAGGTTCCAGGCATATCCATGGTCACGGATGAAATATGTCGATTTTTTCGAATACTTAAACAAGGCAGCACCAGAAAAAAGACCTGATTTCATATTCCTGGATATTCTTTTTCTTGATAAAAGCCGGAAAAAAATAGAAGAAGAGTTTTATCTTAAAAATCTTGAAAAGGATGATCTGGGAATTCTTCATTCCCCCGAATACAGAAAATTCTCGGAAATCATTCAAAAATATCAGGTTGATAAACCCCTTGGCCGGGTAATAGATGAGTGCGGCAGGGTATTCCTGCCTTTTAATTTACTGGAAAAGCAGGATACCCCCGGGCTTGAGTATTATGAAGCAGAACTGGCTTTGTTGAAATCCTTTTCGATTATAGCGGAAAAGAATAAACATCTTCCTGTATACAAAGGAATAATGCCCCCGATTATTGAGATAAGTGCCCATGCCAGGGGAATCGGTTCTGTAACAATAGAAGAAAGTGGTGTGAAAAGTCTAAGGAAAATTCCCTTGTTTGCCCGCCTGGAGGAACCCGGGGACAAGGAGATACCGGAAAATAATCTTTCACGGTACTATCCTTCGGTGGATCTTTTAATTGCACTGGAATTTTATGATGTACCTTTAGAAAATATTATTATAAAGTGGGGACATCATATTGTTCTTAAGAATGCCCGTGATCCCGTATCCGGGAAGCGAGGTGATGTCCTGATTCCTGTTGATATGCAGGGTAATCTGCGCATTAATTACCGGGCTCCCCATAGAGCTTTTACTGTCCGTAGTTTTTCCGATGTAAGGAATGGACGAATTCCTTTAGACTATTTTAAAGGAAAATATGTACTGGTCGGTATAATGACTCCCGGGGCTTCACATGATTTCTGGATTTCCCCTATAGGAGGGATGTATGGGATTGAACATCATGCCAATATCCTTAACACATTGTTCATGCGTGATTTTCTTCATACATTTCCGGAACCGGTTATTCCTGTCTTCATTATCTTATTTGCCTGTATTGCCGGTCTTATTACCTACCGGCAAAAGTTTTTATTAAGCAGTATCATTATCATGGCTACCTTAATAGGTTTATTTATTATTTCTATTGTTTCCTTTTATTATAACTTTGTTTTTCCTTATGCATCTATTCTTCTTGTGATTCTTATCACGTTTATCATCATTCTTATTTATAAGGGGTTCACAGGGGAACTGGCAATACTCGGGCTTTCACGGGATATTCAGCAGCAGATTTTGCATAACCGTGAGTTAAAGGAAGACCTTACAAAACTGGTGGAAAGTACGATAAATGCGACCATTGAACAGGTGAGTGATATTGACGGATATACAGGGTTACACAATGAAGTTCTGGGTATTCTGGGAAATGAATTTCATACGCTTAAGAAACATATCTACTTTAATGGGGCAGAAGCGGAAATCCTGCGTCTTGCCCGTCTTCATGATATCGGGAAAATCAATATCAATCCGAATATCTTAAGAAAAAGCAACAGGCTTTCCGGTCCTGAATATGAAGAAATAAAGTGGCATACCATTGCAGGGGGACGGTATCTTGAACGGTTTAAAGAACCTGCATTTCAGGATGCAGCCCGGATAGCTCTGGGGCATCAGGAATCCTGGGATGGTGTAAATGGGTATCCCAAAGGGATACCCAATGCACTTGGAAATACGGAAATAAGGAATGGAAGGAAAATCCGCTGGAACCTTATACTGGATTTTATGGCTGTTATGGATACCTTTCATGCAATGGCATCAAACCGTCCATATAGAAAGGGTCTGGATATAGAAATTGTGTTCAGGGAATTATTATATAATGCGAACACCCAGTTCGGCACCCGGGCCCTGGAAGAGTTTTTCTCTTTTTTTTACATACTTTATAAAAAAGGTCTTGTAAAGATTATTGGAAAAACAGATATCGATTTTTCCCAGGAGAAAAAGAACATATTTGTCAATTCAGCGAATCCAGGTAAGATAGATGATGTACTGGTACGGCACATAAAGATGATGGAACTCTTTAACAGGACAAAGAAAGATATAAGAAGTCCAGATACTGCCTGCTGCTTTGATGTATTACAGTCAATGCTTACAGAATATATTCTTATTGACAGCAGGCACCCGGAAATTAAGAGAATGAAAAACCAGTTGTTTTTGATTCTCCTGGAGAAACAGAAAATAAAGCGGATCATGACTACCTACCAGGATCCGGAAAGCAGGATGAAGCTTGTTGAGAAACTGGACAATCTAAACGAGACCCAGGAATTCTTAAAAGAAAAGCTGTTTATGAAAATGAAATATAAACAGTTGTTTGTAAGAAAAATTATGATTGAATATTATGATATAGTAAACGCCTGTCCCCTCGAGGACCTGCAAAGCGTTTGTAATGAACAATCGTATGCTCATTCACTGGTACGGAAACTCAAATACTGGCAAAACTCATCAATCGATACGATGAAATTTCTTGAGCGCCTTATAGAGGATACAAAAGGGGTTCACCGGTATAATAATCTTTGCAGGTTTTTAGACTCTATCGGTACTTCGAGTTCCACGGCATGTTACATGGGAAATATCTTTTTAACGCTTTATCATTATTTTCTTGAAGAGGAACGTGAGGAGTATTTTACAAAAATAGAATCATTAAGGCTTTATATCAATAAAATCCGTCTCCCGGACAGTTCCCGTATTATCCATAGCTTTATTTCATTCCTGGATGAAGCTTTATTGAAAAAAATCAATGAGCAGAATGATTCGTTATTAAAACAGTGGAGAAATCTCTTTGACATTATCGAAATTTACCGGGATAATTCACTTTTACCTCTCCCTGCGGATATGAAGAAAATTCTTGATCAGAAGACAAGACCGGTACCCGGGTATAATATTTTTACCCTTTTAATGGAACTTCTTGGTGCATATTATACGGAAAATCATATTGTCCTTAAGGGAAATTGGGTATCCATTTTCCGTATTATGGATCAATTGAATAAGTTAAAAGGAAACGTGTATTCGCATATCCGTAATGTTATTGAAAAAAAGGACAGCGGGTTTTTATCACAAATCAGCAGTGAATCTGCTCCTTTCTTTAATGATTCCTTTCCTGGAAATGCCAGTCATTCCGATTATTTGACGTACCTGCTCCAGGTCGAAAAGGAATATTTATTACAGCATATCGATATGCCTTTTCTTGAAATGATCATCCAATTCCTCGATCTTGCAATCTGGAAGAAAGTGTGTGAGATCGAAGAAGCATATATTATTTTAAAAAATATCGAACGAAAAGATTATATTGCAGATTTCCAGGGAAGTACCATCCGGATGATCAGGAATGAAACAGATGAATTAAACCAGGGTGTGGATATTTTCTGGCAGGCCATGGATTGGGTGGAAGAAACACTGAAAATAATCTAAATCACTTGCTTTTTTCCCTCTTCTTCTATACTATAAGACAAATTATAATGATAATGGTAATTTTATAAAAAAAGAAATCCACTTTAAATGATGATTGTAGTTTTTTACGTTTCCATCGTAAAAAAATCGAAGGAATAACATGACAAAATCCGGGAAGTAAGTATATAATGTGGATTTTTCCACAACCAGATAAGGATGAAATCCATATTATATTGTGAGTATATTTTTTACGTTTCAAGCTAAGTGGAATTATCCCGGATATGAAGAAAAATCAAATAGTAAAGACAAATAGGGTAGAGGAGGTTATATGGATACTATAGCAATAACCGGTAAAGGGCTGCTTGAAATGAAATCAATGCTTAAAGAGACAGAAATGAGTGTCGTTTTGCCTGTTTATAATGAACAGGATACTATCATTAAGGTACTGGATTCTCTTTATTATCAAAAGGATGATACCGGATACCTGGACAGGAAAAAATACGAGATTATTATAGTAGATAATAATTCAACAGATAATACTATTAAACTCATTACTCAATACGCATCCGGGCATCCAGATTTTATTATCTCTATAGCCCGGGAAAAAAACCAGGGTGTTGCATGGGCAAGAAAAACCGGGATGGATATTGCTTCTTATAGAAGCAGGCAAAGAGATAAAAGTTACAATAAAAAAGGGAATTTCTATATATATTCGGGTGATGCGGATTGTATTGTTGATGAAAAATGGATATGGGAATTATATAAACAGATGAATAAAACGAATGCAGCCATCGGTATATGCAATTATTATTATCCGGAAAACTATTTCCGTGATAAACCATATTTATGGGAAGCGATAGATAAGATTATGCGTTTACGCTTTATTACGTTCAGTCTTTTTGGGGGGTTCCCGGATGGGAAGGGATTTGCAGTCCAGCGGGAAAAATATGATAAAATAGGTGGTATTGAAATTTTCTACCAGTTAAAAAATGGACAATTTGTTAATCATCTGTCCGATGATTGGGATTTCGGGATAAGAATGGTTTCATTCGGGGAAAAAATCACCTATGCTCATTATTCCCGTGTCGAGATCAATCCGCGCCGTGTTACCTGTGCCATTAATGAAATTATCAATGGTATTGCCTATGGGCAGGATGGAATAATTACAATGAAGAATATTCGTACAGGTGAAGAAAGGAATAAGCTGGAAGGAGATGTGTCAAAAGTGGAAGCTCAACTGGCCTGGGAATATGCAATAAAGGATTTTGTTCCCAAGAACACCATTCTGCCTGTCCTGTTGAATCATAATTTTTTTAAAGAAAAGACAGTAATCGACTTTTTTTCAAAAGAATTGGCCCAAAGGCTGGAAAAGAGAATTTATGAAATAAAAAAAGAAATGCGTATTCTCGATTTCAGGCCGATACACCTCTATAAAACACCCAGTTACCGTCTTTATTTTGAATTTGCCGGTGAAATCTTCGCCCGGTTACGGGCCGCGGCAGGAGATGATATCGGTTATCCTCCCCCTCTGCCATCCTGCTTACAGGAAGTATTGGCAGTCAACCCTGGAAAATTCCATGACTTTGTTCACTATTACTGTGAAGACAGGGAATCGGGAGAAGCGCATAATTATTTTGGGAATGGAGGAGTTTTTTGATCCCGGAAATTGTAAGAAAATCCTTATTAACGATTGATGAAAATTATCCCAGGCCGGAAATAATTGAAGTATTATTAAAAAAAGAGAACAGTCATTTATTACAGTATGTACAATCAGATCCATTCGGGGCGCACATTTTCCCTGGAAATATAACAGACTATCCTTTAGAACAATTTTTACATGATTTGAATGAACAGCTGAAAAATCACCTGCCTATCCATCTCTGGATAACGATTCCTCTTTGCCGCAGCCGGTGCCACTATTGTCAGTCTCCGGTTGTTACCGTTACTGCCGATGACCCGACGTCACTCTATGAGGATGCTATGACCTGGGTTAACCTTAATATAAAAGAAGCACGCCTGTGGCTTGCAAAGGTCCCTGTACTCAGGGAAGTGCCTGTAGGAGAATTCAATATATTCGGGGGAACACCATCATTATTGCCGGCAGAAGCTATCGGCAGACTCCTGGCTTTCTATAAAAGTAATTTTAACTTTACAGAAAATACAACACTCCGGTTTGAGGGAAATCCGGATTCTCTTACCGGTGAATTACTGGCTTTTCTTCATCAAACCGGTATAACAAAATTATCCTGTGGAATACAATCTTTTGATAATACGATTCTTCGCCTTGCCGGGAGAAATCATACCGGTGAAATTGCTGAAAAAAGTATAGAATCAGCACAAAAAACTGGATTTGATTGGATAAGTGCTGATTTTATTTACGGTATGTTGAACCAGACTGTTGCCGGTTTCGAGAAGGATATTCGCAAGGCAATAAAGCTTGGATTGGACGGTATTGTCTGTACAAAATTGCATTTAAGAACATTCAGCGAAATCCGCACGGGAGTATCCGGGGTACACCCTGCTCTCTGGCAGGATATGAAATACCGTAATAAAATGAAAGAAAAGGGATATCACTGGCCAACACTCGGGGAACAGTTTCAGATGAGAGAAATACTTGTCCGTTTGCTGGATAAGCACTATACCGAACATCCTGCCATGTATTTCGGATGTAATGATAAAGGATATGAAAAATGGAAATCTTTTATGGTAGACCAGGATAAACAACGGGCAGAAGTAGCTATTGGATTGGGAGGGAGTTCAAGCTGTCGTTTATCCGAAGCAACAACCCTGGTTGATCCTGAATCATATTATCATGCAATCGAGAACGGGTGTTTACCCCTTGAAAAAGTACAGGGCTTTGATCCGCTTCACAAGGAAATAAGATCGGTGAAAATGGCCCTGTCCTCCTGCATGCCTTTAAAAGAAAGCCAGCACTGCATAAACTTTGAAAACAGTTCATTGTTTGCTGATTACTGGTATTCAAAATTCAGGAGTTTAGAGCAGCGCGGATTTGTTCACATTGATAATGATAATAAACAAATTATAGTAACCCCGAATGGGAGAACGCTTGTAGAAGCAATCATTAATACAGAATTATATTGATTCTGCTTTAAAATAACATTTTTTCTAAGAAAAAGTCTTATTAATAATGTTATATATTGTGTCTGGATTAACAAAAGAGTATAATGCCGGTAATACCGGCTGCCTGGTTCATATGCAATCCAGTTGATTGTTTTCCTGGACTTGATATTTTTAAAAAAGAGGTTTGTAATGGAAAAGCGTATAATTAAAAATAAAACCGTTTATGGAATTTCCTTTGATGCAGTCCCTGTGTCCGGATTGATTGTTGAATTCTGCAAGATTGCACGGATTTTCTTTAATGCAAATTATGAAATTTATCTTGATCTGGGTTATGAAACAAAGGCCGATAAAGAAAATTTCTTCAAACCATACCTGGATGAAACCCGTTATATTCCCTCATGGATTAATCTTATCAAAATTTCCGGGCTTGATCATATAGAGGGGTATAATCAGGAGTTTGTATCAGGGGTTTTGCAGGATGTCATATCATCCCGGACAAAAAAAATCAATCCGGCACTAAGAGAGAATATTCTGCGTATAACCCGGGAAATATCCGAATGTATTCTGGCTACATGGTACAGAACAGGTGTATCTTTTGTCATTATTGAAAATGGGACACTCCCGGAGAATATCATGTTTACCATGGCTTTATACCGTTCAATTGAAATTTATGGCCAGGAAAACAACCTGGGGAAATATGTTTTATGGCGTGATCAGGATCTTATGTGGTCCAGCGAAACAACGAGTAAGAAATACGGAGAGTTCCCCTATATATATGTGCCGAAACCGAGGAAATCACCCTATATACAATATATTGTGCAGCATACATATAACTACGACAGGATGCTGGAGTGGTCCCCGAATATAAAGCTCGATATTCTTTCCAATACGTTCTCTTTTAAAAAAGCGGGAATTACCTGGAGTAATACCAATTTCCGCAGGGATTTTCATATACCGGAAGATGCTTTCTTAATTTCACGTTGCACAAGGATTATCCCCCAGAAACGGATAGACCGGGAAATTTATTGCATTTCAGAATTACATACGCTTTTAAAGAAAAATAAAGTGAAAAGGGATATTTATCTTTTTATTTCAGGGGATATGAACGAGAACCGGCAGGAATCAAGGCGCTTGAAAGCATATGCGTATGAACTTGGAATAAGCAAGTATGTCATTTTTGGAGGAATTCTCTTATCCTTTGAAGAAAATTATCAGGATAAAACCTTGTTTACAGAATACTCCATCAAGGACTTGCTTGCTCACACGGATATCAACTCCTTTTTAACATCATATGATTATGAAAGTTTCGGTAATCCTGTCGGGGAATCCATAGCATCGGGAGTTCCTTTTCTTACGACCAGCTATAATGTTTATGATGTGGTGTATGGTGCAAAAGGATTTAGAGGTCTGATTTTCCCTGTTACACAGGACAATGACGGTTATCCGGATATCCGGTTTATCAGGGAAATTTATCATTATCTGGTGGACAGGAAAAGAAGGAAGTCTGATTGTGATTATAATTTCTGTCTGGGAAAACAATTTTTATCCAGTGAATATGCAGAAAAGAAAATGAAGCAGTTTTTCCCCGATTACTTTACTAAACAGAAAGAAGAGTATACTCTATCCGGCAGGAGAATAATTACATAATACTTTATAAAAATGGATGTATGCTATTTTGACTTGAAATCTTGTTAAAATAACAAGATTTCAAGTCAAAATAGATAAACATTGGCCGCCAGGTTTAAAAACCAGCATAATTAAAAGAATCTGGATAGCCTGTTAATTGGGCTTAAGCCTTCGTTATGTATACGAATGGAGGAAACAGGAGAAATGGATGTACATGGATAATTCACTCATGAAAAGTGCAGGGAAAAAAACAATACTCGGGATCGCAATTCCAATAATTATCAATAATATAAGCCAGCAGATACAGATTTTATTCGATTGGGCTTTTCTGGGAAACTATGATTCTTCTTTATTTTCTGCTATTGGAAATGCAGCCTTTCCTTATGGAATAACATGGGTAATTCTCATATCATTAACGACCGGAACCGCGGTCCTTATTTCCCAGTATCTCGGGGCAAAAAAAAATGAAACGGCAAAGCAGGTAGCAGAAGCGTCCTTAAAGTATAATACTTTTATTGGCATTGCCTTGTATCTCATGTGGCTGTTAAATGCGGAATATATTTTTAAAGCACTGGGAGTGAAGGAACCTGTTTTAGCTTATTGCATTGGTTATATGAGATTCCTTTCAATTTCCCTTGTCATTCTTGGTTCATCTGCCACATCAGCCGTTATCCTGCAGGCAAAAGGATTTACCAGGCCTATTATGTATACCGGTTTAATTAGAAATATTTTGAATATCATACTTGACTGGATTCTTATCTTTGGAATTGCAGGTTTCCCGGAATTGGGCATAAAGGGAGCAGGGCTGGCTACCACTATTTCAAATCTTATTGCGGATCCTATCCTTATATTTTTCGCTTTTAAATCCAAAACGGGTATTTTTAAGATATCACTGTGGGGAATCATAAAGTCAAAGTGGCATATCTATAAAAAAGCCATACGAATCGGACTTCCTGCCAGTCTTGAAGATTTGTTATGGAATTTTGGGGCAATAATCCTGGTTGCTTTCCTGAATATGCAGGATATTGCAAGCACAGGAATTTATACATTGATTTTTAATATTGAAATGACTTCTGTCTCCATTTACAGCGGTATTGCCAGGGCCGCACTTATCCTTGTGGGCAGGAAAACAGGAGAAAAAGACATGGCTTCTGCTATTAAAACCGGTTTACGGTGCAATACCTATGCACTCATTATCTGTCTTGTATTTTTTGCAGTCTTTTTATTTTTTCCCCGGACCGTTTTGAGGATTTTTACCAATAATCGGCAAATGATTTATCAAAGTGTTCCTTTCCTGGTTTTTGCCGCATTTATATTATTTCCCCGGGCCGTGAATATTGTTATCGGGAGCAGTATAAGGGGATATGGGGATACAAAGTGGATGTTTATTACACAGGTCTGGGGAACCGCTTTTGTGATATCACTTTCTGCACTATTGATATTCTTTTTCAAGCTGAAAATTTATGGGGTATTCACCGCCATTCTGACAGATGAAATAATACGTGCAGTAATTAATTGTTTCCGTTTTATAAAAGGCAGGAATTTCAGGCTGAACATTACAGGTCTTACTGTTTATCATTTCAGGGATTAAAAATGATAGAAAGAAATTAATTTTATAGAAAGATGGAGTATGGCAAGAATTTTATTGTTGATGCTCCCGGAACCGGGACATATCCTTCCTTCAATACACCTGGCAAAAACAATACAAGAGTGGGGAAATGAGGTTATCTATGTTTTGGAAGAGGAGTTTACAGAACACGCTACAGGGAATGGATTTGACGTTATACCATTCGATTTTACCTATGCTTCCTATGAATGTATTCCCCGGTTTCTTAAAAACAGACCGGTAAATAAAAATCACTTTTTTGTTGCCGGTTTTATAAAGAGAATCGAATGCCTTGTCAATACCTGTAATCCCGATGTTGCATTGATAGACGAGATGTTGATTAATGTTATTATCTGTTTCCGCTCATTCAAGATACCGGTGATAATTTTATCAACAACCCAACTGGCTGCAAGAGGGATTAATGTACCACCGTCTACATCAGGCTTGATCCCCGATAACCGTTTTTTTAACAAACTGCATGTCAATATTCTTTGGCAAATTCTCAGGCTTCAGAAATTCTTCGATAACATCAGATCTTCCATCTGGATTTTCCACTACTTCCCATTATTCCGGCTTATTATGGAATATACCCATTTTCCGCCGGATGAAATTATTTGGGAACATCCCTTTTTTTACAGCATTCGTCACATACCTTTAATTGTCCTCTGTTTCCGGACACTTGACTTCCCGGGAAAATATGACTCCTGTATCTATTTTTACCCGGGGATTGACCTGCAAAGAAAAGAACCTGAATTTGACTGGACAGTGATAAAACCCAGGGAGAAATTGGTCTATTGTTCCCTGGGTACGCAATTTCATAAGCATTACACAAACTATTTATTATTCTTTAAAAAGATAATAGAGATTTTCAGGAAAAAAAAGAATTGTAACCTGATTCTTGCTATCGGAAATCATCTTGATAAAAGCCTGCTGGATACGACAACCGATAACATCTTCATCTATCAGGTAGTTCCCCAATTGGAAATTTTAAAGCGGGCAGATTTGATGATTTCTCATGGCGGACTGGGTAGTATCAAGGAAGCAATTTTATTTGAAGTACCAATGTTATTGTTTCCGGTAAATCTGGAAAGTGAACAAAACGGAAATGCTGCAAGAGTCGTTTATCACAAACTCGGTTTAAGGGGATGTTTGAGAAAGGAATCAAGGAAAAAGATAGAAAAGAAGATTGATATCCTCCTTGCTTCTTCCGAATTCAAAAACAATATAAAAAAGATGAAAGAATCGCCGGTTCATTTCCAGGATACTATCAATACACTTTCCATGATGAAATCCATTATTAAGGAATGCAGGAAAACCGGTTCTGAATAAAAAGCAGTGCGTTATTTGATCCTGATTATATCAATATCCAGTTTATCAAGCTTTCTTTCGAATGTATCAATATAACCGGAAAAAATTTCTTCTTTGTGAATATCCCCGTAAAGAAGAATTAATTTCCTTGATACCCGTTCCATCTCTGTAAGGATATGATCGACAATCATTTCATTGAGTATTATTATATTGTCTGCAATAATAAGGGTTTCATGAATACTCTTGTCCTGAAAAGGGGTTTTAAAACCCATTAAGCTGTAAAAACAACAATCCTCTTTCCTGTAATTGATCCGGTTCCACGGCAGAAACGGTAAAAAGCATTGTGTCAGGGAAAACAACCGGGCATCATCCTCATCATACATAAAAAGACCGAGCCGTTCTCCTTCCCGTTTTGGTATATCCGGCACCAGCCTGCTTATAACGGTTTTCTGCCATGAAGCGGGCATGAATAACACCAGGTTTGTCTTTAAAAGAAATTCTCCCGAACTGATTGCTTCGAAAAAGTATAATAGTTCAATCTCCCTGCATGGATATTTGTGAAAAAAATGATTCCAGTTTTTTCTCCAGGACACGATATTCCGGCGCGTATCGGTAGAATGTGGGATGTGAAAAGCCCATGCTCTATTTGCAATAATCATGGTTTTCCCGGCCAGGTAAAATTTGTAGGCAAACTCTTCATCTTCAAGTCCCCAGCCGGTAAAATGTTCATCAAAGCCGCCAAGTTCTTCTATATCTTTTTTTAAAACAGAGAGATTGCATGTCCAGAACAACCGCCACGATCCGGGTATACCATTTAGAATTTCATGGTAGCCCTGGTTTTGTATAAAACCTTCCGATTCCCGGATATCCTTAAATTCATGAGAGGATTGTAGTAAAGTAAAAGAGGAATTGATGTTATTCAGATTCACCATGGCAATATCTGTTTTAAGCTGGGTAATTGATTCTTTGCCGAATGTATATCCTGTTACCATACATCCCGGAAACCTCCTCTGCATGGCGACATGTTCGGAAATAAAATCCTGTGAAACAAGGATATCGTGGTCTATAAATAGCAAAACAGATCCCCCGGCATGTTTAATGATCTGATTTCTGTTAAACGCCCGGTTGGGGCCATTGTATGACACATCGATAATTTTGATTATTAAAGGACTGTTTTTACCGTATTCCTGAACGATTTTTTTGCTGTTATCTGTAGAACCATGATCCCCGAATATCACTTCTATTTTTTCATGTGGGTAGGCTGTTCTTGAAATATTGGCAAGTACATGATGTATGTGTTCTTCACCGTTTTTAAGGGGAATACAGAGAGTGACATAGGGTTCTTGCTGCACAGGTATGACTATCCACCTATTTTAAGAAAAAATCAATATGAAAAAAATAAATCGCATACATAATGGTATTGACGGAGTCATTATAAAATCAGATCAGAATACAACTTGATCAATAGCTTTTAGATGAAAATTTGGTAAAAAAGGTATAAAAAAGTATACTGGATTGTGACACCACGGTGTCGCAATGTTTGAATAGAAAATATAAATTTGGCGGGTATCAGGTATATTGTTTTTTAGTCGTTGAGAAAAGTACTTTATCATAAATACCAGAGTAAATTGTATTGCTATTGTTAGATAAATTTTGTGCGAAAAAAATTCACCAGGAATTGCTGTCGTTATAATTCCATGACTCAACCTCGACATGTGTATGCCGGCCGGTATTATTCCCATAGCTTCCGGCCTTACCTATCTCGGTTCCTGCCGGCAGATCAATTCCTTTTGACAATTGATTCATACACAGGATTTCAGCATTTCAGCAGGGTACATGTGGCTGATACACATTCTTTTCCTTTCAAATTTGGTACTTTTGGCACTTTGCTTAAAATTTGCTTAAAGTTAACATAAAAAAGGACGCCGTCTGGGCGTCCTTTAAATAATTTCTTATCCTGCAATCATTTAAATAGAGCGCCCGATGGGAATCGAACCCACATCACAAGCTTGGAAGGCTTGGGTAATGGCCGTTATACGACAGGCGCAATTATGCTATTAACTCCCCAATCTTTGTTTTTTAACAAAGATTGGGGAGTTAATAGCCGGACGTTGGCTACCAGGTCAAATAAACCGCTATATTCACTAAGCACCTGAATA
>JAFGQK010000055.1 GCA_016935735.1 Spirochaetales bacterium
CACGATTACACAGATTTTTCTATCTATTTCTGTGTAATCGGTGGTTTCCCTTTTCTTCCATTAAATAATTTGCGGAGCTATGTTCTTTTATAGTATGATTTATACCATTGAACAAACTTCCCAATTCCAACATCGATTGGTGTATCCGGTCTATAACCAAAATTTTTTTCCAGTTCATTCACATCCGCATAGGTTGAATAAATATCCCCCGGCTGCATGGGAACCATATTCTTTTTTGCTTCCTTCCCGCATGCTGTTTCAATGGTTTTTATAAAATCCATAAGTTTTACCGGAGTATTGTTACCAATATTATATACTTTATATGGAGCCGGAGAAGATGAAGGATCCGGATTCATTTCATCCCATGAAGCATTACCGCATGGTGCTTTATCAAGAACACGAATCACCCCCGTTACCACATCATCAATATAGGTATTATCCCTTTCCATATTGCCGTAATTGAATACATCAATGGGACTGCCTTCAAATATCGCTTTGGTAAATTGAAAATATGCCATGTCCGGCCTTCCCCATGGGCCATAAACAGAAAAAAAACGTAGACCTGTTACAGGGAGTTTATAAAGGGAGGCATACGTATGCGCCATAAGCTCATTACTTTTCTTACTCGCAGCGTAAAGACTTACAGGATGATCTACATTATGGTGTACAGAGAAGGGTTGTACTTTGTTCAATCCGTAAATACTTGAAGAACTTGCAAACACAAGGTGTTCAACATCATTCTGTCTGCATCCCTCGAGAATACTCATAAATCCCACAATATTTGAATTAATATAATCAAATGGATGGGTAATGGAATACCGCACCCCGGCCTGGGCAGCAAGATGACAGACCCGGTGAAATTTATGTTCTTTAAATAGTGAAAGAACCGCATCCCGGTCTTCCAGATTAAGTCTGTAAAAATGATAGTTATCAAACCTGTGAGATAAAACAGGTTTTCCATAATTGATTGACTCTTTCTTTATCCCGCAAAGATCAAGCCGGTCATATTTTAAATCAACTTCATAATAGTCGTTGATATTGTCAAGACCAATTACTTCATCTCCCCGTTCAAGTAATGTCTGCGCAACAAAAAAACCGATAAACCCTGCTGTTCCTGTAACCAGTATTTTCATGTATGCTCTCCTTGCTATCTATTATACCATCATATTGAATATATAAAAATACTTTCTTTTTGAATATCTTTTTATTGAATAACCACTGGCATTGTGATATTAATTATCAGGGGAGTTGTTTTATGGATAAAAAGCGAATTCTGGTTATCGGCGGGAGCGGTTTTATTGGTACAGAACTGGTACGGGTACTTCTTGAATCTGGAAATGATGTACGTATTGTTGATAAAAAAATGAGTACTACCTACCCGGAGTTGTGTATTATTTGTGATGTACGAGACAAACCGAATCTACATAACACATGTAAAGGATATGATATTCTTTACAACCTGGCTGCTGAACATAAGGATAATGTCACTCCAGTGAGTCTTTATGAAGAAGTCAATATCGGAGGTGCACGGAATGTTTGTGAAGTTGCAGAAGAAACCGGAATAAAAAAAATAATTTTTACAAGCAGTGTTGCCGTGTACGGATTTTCAAATAAGGAAATTACAGAAGATCATACATTACATCCCTTTAATGAATACGGCCGCACTAAAATGGAAGCAGAAAAGGTTTATAAAGCCTGGCAGGAAAAATCAAAAGAACATTCACTTGTAATAGTACGGTCAACAGTTGTCTTTGGTGAAAGAAACAGGGGGAATGTGTATAATCTTATAAAACAAATAACTTCAAATCATTTTATTATGGTGGGAAATGGAAAGAATAAAAAATCCCTTGCTTATATCGATAATGTAGTGATGTTTCTTCACTATATATTGCGATTTGGTCCAGGGTTTCATCTTTATAATTATATTGATAAACCGGATATGGATATGAATACACTGGTTTATTCTATTAAAAGTATAATAGGATATTCCACGAAAAATGGCTTCCGGCTTCCGTATTCCCTGGGTTTTATAGGGGGCAAAATTTTTGATATACTTTCTTTTATTTCAGGTAAAAAATTTTCTATCAGTTCCATACGGATAAAAAAATTCTGTGAAAACACCCTCTTTTCTTCAAAAAAAATGCTTACATCCGGATTTACCCCCCCCCATACAATAAAAACCGGTCTTGAAAAAACAATAAGAAACGAGTTTCTTATAAATTAATGTAAAAATTTATTTCTCGGATCTAATTTTTTTAAGAGGGTAAACAGGTTCTCAGGAATAACACCCAGAATAATCGGGATAAAACCATATACCCATTTATAAATAGGTAATTTTATTTTCTTATATCCACTGATACGTATTCTATATTCGGTCCAGCGGTATTTCCAGGCTTTTTTTTTCATATAATTATCATCAACACGGTATTGAAGGAGATATTCAGGAAGATTATGGAACTTCAATCCTGCTGCTGCTGCCCGGAACCAGAGATCGTAATCCTGTGTTGTCCGGAACCGTTCATTATAATAACCGATTCTGGAAATAATTGATTTTCTGAACATCACAGAGGGATGATTCAGGGGATTCATTAAAGGAAGCATTCGTTTAATGTCACTATCTTCCACAGGTACTTTTCTATGCCGGATAACGTTAAAATCCTTATCTATATCTTCTGCAAAGGTACCGGCAATATCCAGATTTTCATCTGTTTTAAAAAGCTGGATCTGTTTTTCCAATCGTTTTTCCTTTGATATGTCATCCGCATCCATCCGTGCGATTAATTCACCCTTTGTATTCCTTATAAGTGTATTCAATGATACGGTTAACCCATAATTTATTTTATTCTCCATGACCCTTATTCTTGAATCCTTTTTTTCGTATTGTTTTAAAATACTCACCGATCCGTCAAGGGAATCATCATCCATAATTAAAAATTCAATATCCTTATATGACTGATTGAGTATGCTTTCAATCGCATATTTCATGTATCGAGCAGAGTTATATACACTCATTATAACGGAAACTAACATTATTTTTCCTTTTTATAAAGATATCGTAAAAAATACCCTTTTACAAGTTTCATGAAAACATTTTTTATCAGTCTTTATAGTAATCTTGCCTGTAAATAGAGACGAAATCATATTGACTAATAAGTTTTGAACAGCCTATTATAAAAAATTATTATGGATATATTAATCATTACAACAGAGTTTCCACCTTATGTGGGCGGTGTAGGAACATATAGCTTAACTCTATCAAGGGCACTTTCTGCTTTCGAGAATAACGTGACTATTCTTACCCGATCATATAATACCAGAACTCAATGGGAACTGGATCGCAGTTTAAAGAAAAAAAAAATCCATTGTATCCGGTTACAATGGATTAGAAGGATATCATTGCTGTTCTGGAAGAAAAAAATCCTACGTCATTTAGAACAGAAAGCATATGATCTTGTTATTCTTTGTAATGATGGTGCCCAGATGATATGCAGTAATCGTAAAATCACGAATAGACTTAATAAATATATAGTAGTTATTCATGGTACGGAAATTGCCAGGTACTTTGAAAGAAGAATAAATATCAATTTCCTATTCTACAACAGAAAAGGGATTATCCGGCTGCTTAACAATGCATTTAAAGTTGTTGCTATCAGCAACAGTACAAAAGAATGGCTGGCAGAACATATAACATTAGACAACATCCATGTAATACTGAATTGTATTGATACAGATCTTTTTTATTATGATGAACAATTCAATCAAAAAAGAACTGCATTACTCGATACCTATCATATTAAAACCACCGATAGAATTCTTTTGTCTGCCTCCCGGCTAGTAGAGGAAAAGGGACAGGATATATTGATAACTGTTTTTTCAAAACTGATACTTAAATATAACAATATAAAGCTTATTATTTGTAGTGATGGACCGCACAGGAAAAAACTGGAACGGCTTGTGAATAACCTTCATCTTAAAGGGAGTGTTATCTTTACAGGAAAAGTTTCCGTGGATACACTCAGGGATTTATACCAGCTTGCAGATATATTTATACTGCTTTCACGGCAGGGCCGTAAAGAGGGATTTGGACTTGTTTACCTGGAAGCAAATGCATGCAAAACACCGGTGATTGGTTCAGATATGGCCGGGGTAAAGGATGCAATTACCAATGATGTAAACGGACTGCGTGTGAATCCCTGTGACCGGACAGAAATACAGGAAAAAATCGAAATTCTGCTGGACAATGAAACATTAAGGAAAAAACTGGCAGAAAAAGGATATGATCGAGTCATCAAATATTTTAATGCAAAAAGACTTGCAAGGGATTTTTTATCATTATAAAATCACTATCATGATTTAAAACTGAAATAAATTACAAATAATAAAGCAACAACGATAAAGGTAATTACATCGACTTTTCTTCTTGATTTTACAGAACTATGATACCGCATCATTAATCCAAAAGGAAACATATTTCCATATACAACGACAATCCTGCCAATATCGGTGGTAAAAATAGACATACCCAAAATATAAAGAAAGCAAAAAACAATAATAAACTTTTCATTAAAATTAAAACACTTGCCAAAAAATAGACCCAGAAGAACATAGGGAAGAACAAAATACCATACCAGCGGGCCAAGTGCTTTTAGTGTTCTGCCATAACATGTTATTGATTTCGGAGTTCGGGGAAGCCCTTCTCCTCCTGCGGTAACAACCTGGCTTTCCAGGAGTAAATAAGGAGGAAAGTTGCTCAGGACATTATACCCAAATATAAGAATATAGTTTAAGGGAACAGGCAGGTTTCTTATTCTGTACGTTAAGGAGCTTTCCAGTTCTTTCTTTTTTAAAACAGCTTTTAAAAATACTTCGGTATATCGCTCTTTTTGTTCAACTATTTGCTTCTGTATAAAAAATATCAAAAAATCCTGAAATTGTACTGCTGCAGCGAACAGGAAAGCTGAACATAAAATAATCGCTATTATCCTTATATAATCCAGTTTCTTTACGGAATCGATAATAAAATATGAAAAATATGTGGCAAATAAAAAAGCAGCTTGCTCCAGGCGGAAGAAATATAAAAAGAGTATGATTCCCAGTATCAAAACAGTCCGCTTTATTGATTTTTTATCAATAAGAAGAAAAAAGAACAGGGCCGTTATGAATATAATAATGATATCACGAACACCTATAGAAGCAAAATATGTAAAACAGGGGAATACTCCGGAAAACAGGGCGGTTTTTTTTACCTTTTCTATCGGATATTTTCTAATAAAATGACAAAAAATAGTTACCGGTATACAACCCCCGAAAAAGGCAGAAAAAAACTTGAAATTGAATGGACTGTTCCCACCAAGACTTTTTGCCAGGAGTGAAAGATATGTTAAAATATGGAGGAATAATGGGTATGTTGATTTTTCTATAATAATATTTTGTTCGGATAGCGTTTTATTCTGCATATCCCCTTCAAGATAACTCCTTATTTCATCATTTGCCCCGGTTATTACTCCTAAATTATACTTGAATAGATAAGAAGATCCTGCGACAGCTATGACATTTATAAGAAGCGTGAAACAAAATATCAGAAAAATATCTTTTCTATGTTGTTTAAACCTTCCTGACGTACAAATCCATATTCCTGAAAAAAATATCAACGTTAATAAAAAAAATATGACTATTATCGAAATCAACATTTCAATAATAGTAACCAGTGTGACAATTAATATTGACAGTATTAATATTATAATAGCAATGAGTGCTGTAATATATGATTTATCTATAATCTTTGTCTGCTTATTTACCTCATTTTCCATGAATACTTTCCTGAAACTAAAAATCTTCTAAAAACCAGTTATTATAATAACAGCAGTGGTTTCTTTCTTTATTCTTTGATGATAGTATATAAAGTAATAAAAAAAGTAAAGAGGAGGCAGAAAACATGACAAAATTATATTTTCCTTTTTTTTTCTGGCTATTCCTTATTCTTATCTTTATTGCCCCACTAGCAAACCCGGAAACCATTTTATATACACCGGAATTTCCGGATAATTGGAAAATGACTGCTGAAAACAGAATTATCTATAATGACGGGGAATTCAACGATACGGGAGATAGCGGCATCTCCGCGGCTATTTATAACGGGGAGAATGCTTTTTCATGGTGTAATTACAGAATACGCACATTGTGTGGTATGACCGGATTTATTAATACTCTGGAAAGTCTATGGATAGATATATTGGCAGGTACCCGGGATAAAAAAAATACATACGGAATTCGTATAAGCCGTGAGAATAACCGGATAACCCTGGTTCTCTTTAAACATGCAAATAATAGAAACGAGATGATTGTAAAAACAGCTTCTGCTGCCCTGAAACCGGATACGGCTTTTCTGTTTTTATTGGAAATTGGTATTCACGCAGATAAAAAAGGGGTAAATCTTTCCGGCAGGTTGTGGTTTCCTGCTGATAATCCGGATAAAGCCTCCCCATTTCTTGCAATAACTGATTTTGACCCTTTTTCAAACCCATGTGGAGGGGTTGCTCCATTTACCCATGGTACGATCGGCATCCGTTCAAAAAGTCTATTTGCCCATGCGTTCTGGAAAGACCTATCAGTTTCCGGTGAAAAAAGCCCGGGTTCAATTGTAATTCTTGCACCGGATGGGGTTCCTGTAGTAAACGGGCAGAGGACAACCTTATTCGGGACATACCGTTTTGACGGGACAAAGGATATATGGGAAAAAAAAATGATCCAGTTATCCAAAATGGGTTTTAATTTCATTCATTCTTACCAGTTTGAAACAAGATATGATGAAAATACCTATATAAAAGATGTAGAAGAATTTCTTTCCCTTGCGGCAAGGTATAAGATGGGGGTGTTTCTCGGACTTCCCAGGGGCCTTGTTGCCGGTAAGAAAAAAGACATCAATAAAGTGATATATATTATCTCGGAACTCAGGACAGAACCAGCACTCTGGGCATGGTATCTATACGATGAACCGGCAGATAGAATGATTAAGGATCTAAATGAAGTGTATAAAAAAATAAAGGAACTGGATCCTTTTCATCCTGTAATCATTACTCATGGAAAAATGGAAAAACTTGCAAAGAACGCTTCAAATTGTGATGTTCTGTGGCCGGACAGGTATGATTTGCCTTATTCTTTTATCCATATAAGGAATATTGTAAAAGATATCAGGAATAAACTTTCAAAGCCCTGCTGGATCGTGAGCCAGGGACATGCAGTCAATCTCGTACATCTTGCACGGGAATGGCATTACAAAACAAATGAAGCAGCACAATCTATTTATTTTGCACCTCATACACACCGTCCAAATCCCAAAGAGATTCGTACACAATTTCACCATGCAGTATCCCTTAATTCACCAGGGGCTATTTATTACTGGTATCCTGATAATTACTATATTCTCGAAGAACAAGCGCCGGAGGTATGGCAGGCTTTTTCAGCTCTTGGTGCGGAAGTATCCGAACTATCCAGGGTAATAAATTCACAGGATCCGGTGCCGAAGACAGAGATGTATTTTAACGGGAATAAAAAACAATATACGGATGTTTCTGTACAAACGATTGATACGGCCTTACATTTAAAAATCGATATCAATGTTGCTCCCTGGAATAAAAGTGAAGCATCCAGTGGATTCAATATCCGTTATTGGGTCCGTATGCTTGACAAACGTCTCTACATCGGGGTGGTAAATGCATCATATTATCCCCTGTTTCTTGTTACATTGCACCTGCCATTCGGTTATAAACGGGTGTACCAGATCCCCGGCTCCAGGCTTATTATTGACAGGAGTAATCCACGGTATCCCTTTTCAAGCCTTAATAATGGAGATGTGATTATTCGGGACAATAAGAAATTGCAGGGAAATACCCAGACCTTCTCCTTTTTTCTGGATGAGTGCTCTTCTGCTGTATGGTGTTTTGAGTAATATTACCTGCCCCAGTCCCAGATAAAAACAGCATATCCTGTTGCCATACCAAGAATATCGTAACAAAGATCTTTATAGCTAAAAAGATTATAGCTATAAAGATCACAAAACTCCTTTAGAATACTGAAAAACAGGGTTCCTGACAGGCTTATTGTCAATGCCAGGGGATCATCAATATTGATTTGATTGTGGACCAGGTGATAGGATGATCCGGTTAATGTAAACGCCATAGCCCAGTGCCAGAACTTGTCCATACCAATCCATTCATCCTCCGGGTTTTTTGGATCTTTATCAAAATCATCGAGGAACCTTATATAATAATTGTGCTTCAACTGTGTTGAAGAGAGTTCCAGAACAGTGGTTTTATGTATCGACTGTCCTGTAAAAGCATTCATGTCAATCATGTCAAGTGCGGGTTCACATGGATGAAAAAAAAATAAGAAGATCATTGCTAATGACATTATTTACTCTCACCTATAAAATCTATTCCCTGGTTTGCAGGGTAAAAAAGTTAAGTACTCTTTTATTCTGACTCTTTAAGGTTATTCTTTTTTTTTCAAGTTGTCAAGTTCTTACTATTCATTCATTCATGCGACAATTCCTCTGCCACTCTGGATTACCCTGATTACCCTGATTAACATTGACAGATGGTAATAATGGTGCTACAATAATTTACTTAAAAATAATTGAAAGGCAAATCTATAAAGAAAATATCCTTTACTTTACCAGGGTTTATTATTTATTGCAGTATTTTACTCTGCTTATCCTATCCACTGCCCATTCCAGAACCACCAATTTTGCCTACTTCTGCCCCTAACCCCGCGCCTGCTTCAACTTCTGTATGCCCTGCTTATGATAATCCAGTTCAGATTAAGACACCTTGCGGCAGATATACGATTTGTGCAAAAAAAAATAATGAACTCACTCCGCAGAGGAATACGCCCAGTTATTGAATTCATTTGTGCCGGTTATGAATGATCCGGCACAAATGAAATAATGGGGTTTGGTAGAAGTTCTCGACGTAACCGAATTTTCCGGCACTTACAATTGTCATGGTTATGCATGAACATATAATTTTGGAATGCCAAAGTGCCAACTCGGAGAAGATGAATTATGAAGATTTACCGGGGATAACAGTTTTATAGAAATTCATGAATCTGAAATACAGGATTATTTAACCAGAGGATATAAAGTTGTTATTAAATATAAAGAAGTAGATCATTCTGCTGTTATAGAAGGCACCGATCCGAATATCTGGACAGGAAAGATGGGACCCAAGGGTGCATTAGTTGTACATTATATAGGTGCAGAGTATGACCGTTTTTATAAATTTTTCGTCGAGACATTACCATTTAATCTCTTGTGGTATAGTCTCAATCATTCTTTTTTCACCACGTTCTGTAATTCCTCTTTTTATTAAAAGCCGCTTTCCTCTATATGTCTCAAAAATTCCACGACACTCGACTCTAAGAGGTGGTGCTTGAAAAGGTAAGATAATATGATAATGATTGGAAGATTTGTTTTTAGAAGCAACAAGATTGGGAAGTTTATTTCCCATTTTAATCTGCTTATCAATTGCCGGGGGATCAAGAAAATGAAGCATGGAAAGATAAAGACTGAATGCAGCTACTTTTGATGCTTCCTCATTCACTTCCATTCCTGATATTTGTTCTTTCAAAATATTTTTAATTTCATTAAATGTAAGGCCGGAATTTTCTTTTAACCATTTGCGTTGCCATGCATGGCGTATAATACGTCTGAATGCTTCCACTAAAAATATTCCAGAACCACAGGCTGGATCAAGAACCCTGGGACTCTGTTGTAAAATTTCAGATGTCAATACCCGGGAAAGAACAAATTCCACAAGTACAGGAGGAGTATAGTAAGCACCGTCTTGCCCGGTTTTGTTCAGTGGCTCTTCTGCTGAACTTTGATAAAACTCTTCATAAATTGAACTAATCAATTCAAGTGGAACAATGTCAAAACGATAAGAATAGA
>JAFGQK010000056.1 GCA_016935735.1 Spirochaetales bacterium
AAAACACCACTATTTTTAAACAAAAAAAGGCTTTTTAGACAGCCCCGTCCATTTCCTCCTCATTATATTTATTTAAAGGCTATGCCTGCTCCGCAGGTGGTCTTTTACTTGTTATATCTATTCCGTCTCGTCTTCTGCTTTTATATATTTTCCATTTACCCCATTTGTGAAAGTTATTTCCCTTAACTTGAAATCCGTACTGAATCCTTTTCCTTCGATATAAGATCCGTCATCCTTTTTTACCAGTACTTTTGCTCCGGGGTCTCCAAGGAGTTTTTCATCCCTGTCTTTCCAGTAAAGGGTATCTGCATAGATAGAAGTTTTTTCCGTATATGAATAAAAATAAACATTTCCAAACAAATCAGCATCATCGGTTTCAGTATAAAGGACTGCCCTGTCTGCTTTCCCTTCTGTCTGGATATCCCCATTTTCATCAAGTTCCTGAAACCGGGCATATTCCATGATCATCTCTTTTTTCTTTGTATAACTTTCTGCCCGTTCTGCTTCAATTTTATTGGTTATTTTCCCATCTTTTACCTGGGTCTGGGAAAAGTTTAAAAAAACAGTTTCCGGTACTTTTTCAGAGAGGTCCTCTGCCAGATTTGCAGAACTGTAATCCAGACTACAGCCGGAGATAAAGAGAATCGTGGAAATTATTGAAAGATAAAAAAGATTATTTTTTTTCATAATTATTACACGCAGAAATAAAACTTTTAAAAAGTGGCTGTGGAGATATTGGTTTTGATATAAACTCCGGATGAAACTGGACACCTATTCCCCATGGGTGGTTTTGCCACTCTATTGATTCCACTAAATCGTCATCAAGGGTTGTTCCGCTTATGACAAGTTCTTTTGATTCCAGTTCATCTTTATACCTGTTTGATACCTCATACCTGTGTCTGTGTCTTTCTGTAATCATTTCCTTTTCGTAAATTTTATAGATAAGGGTATTTTTCTTGAGTTTCGTATCGCTTTTCCCGAGCCGCATGGTACCTCCATAGGCTTTCAAACCTATTTGTTCTTCCAGCAGGCATATCACAGAATGCCGTGACTGCGGTGCAAATTCCGTGCTGTTTGCATCATCGTATCCCAGGATCGAACGGGCGTATTCTATGACCATTACCTGCATTCCAAGACATATTCCAAAACAGGGAATTTTGTTTACCCGGGCAAAATTTGCTGCCGATATCATACCCTCTATGCCCCGCTGGCCGAATCCGCCGGGAATAAGGATACCGGCTACTGAATCAAAATACTTTGATAGGTCTTCTGCCTGTTCGAGTTTCTCGGAATCTATTTTCACCAGCTTGATTCTCACTTTGTTTGCAATCCCGCCATGAATAAGGGCCTCAAATATGGATTTATATGAATCATGAAGTTCAAGGTATTTCCCGACAATCCCGATGGGGATTATCTGTTTTGTGTTTATATAGATATTTACCACTTCCTGCCATGCACGGAGATCACTTTTTTGACATTTAATGCCCAGCTTTTTTACAACAATTTCATCAAGCCCCTGCTTTGCAAATGTTGATGGAATTTCATAAATTGTTGTTTCAACATCATATGCAGAAATTACCGCTTCCTCTTCCACATTAGTGAACAGGGATATTTTACGTTTAAGATCTTCTTTTAAAGGTTTCGAACATCTGCAAAGCAGGATATCGGGTTGAATACCGAGTTCCAGCAGGGCTTTTGCAGAATGCTGTGTCGGCTTTGTTTTAAATTCCCCGCCGGAAACCTCGGGGACAAGGGTCAAATGAACAAAAATGACCCTGTTTTTTCCTAGATCGTGGATAAACTGGCGTGCAGCTTCCAGGAAAGGTATTGATTCAATATCCCCGACAGTGCCCCCGATCTCTATGATAGTAACATCAACACCCTGGACTTCACCAGTTTTTAATATTTTCTGCTTTATTTCATCAGTAACATGAGGTATTACCTGGACAGTTTTTCCCAGGTATTTCCCTTCCCGTTCTTTCTGTATAACATTCCTGTATATCTGCCCGGTTGTTATTGAATTATCCTGTCCAAGAGGGGAAGAAGTGAAACGTTCATAATTTCCAAGGTCAAGATCAGTTTCTGCCCCGTCATCCGTTACAAAAACCTCCCCATGCTGATACGGACTCATGGTTCCTGCATCAACATTGATGTATGGATCTATCTTTATCATCCGTATAGAAAGCCCCCTGGTTTCCAGGATCGTCCCCAGGGAAGCTGCCGCAACACCCTTCCCAAGGCTTGAGCACACTCCTCCTGTCACAAATATATATCTACTCATAATTCTTTATTATTCCTTTAGCCAATTGCAAAAATCCAATAATAGATATAGATTTTTTGCAATTGGTTCTGGAGTATTTTTATTTTATTATATTAAAAGGAATTAAAAACACTCCACTTTTGTATAGGTTTGTTCTTGCAGTAAATATGGTATTTTTGCAAGAACCTCCCTTATCCGGATTTATGATAAACCGATAGTTTATGAAAATTCCAGCCCTCTTTTCGATACCCCAGTTGCATTTTCTGCAATGGGGTGAATAAAACAATAATAAAATATCTTCATGGGAAGGTCAAGCGGATAGAGCTATCAAATAATTCCCGGTGAGATAAAAGTATCAAATAAACATCCCTTTTTTGTATTTATGGATCTTGATATGAGAAAATTTGTGTTAATAGTATTCTCTGCATATATTTATTTGTCACAGGAAATTGTTTAATGAGTATAAATGATATTGACAAAAATCCATTATAAATCTACATTATATGGCATAGTACCTTATGAATTACTATCGTGCCTCAACGAATGTTGAGGAGTACAAGTAAAAGAATATTGATGAAATATTATTTATCAGATACGGAATTTAACCTTTTTAGCACGCTTATCTATGACCAGAGTGGAATCCATTTCTCGAGTATAAACAGAAGTATTCTGGAAAGCAGGCTTAAAGAGCGTTTACGGGTGGTGGATCTTAAGAATGCGAATGAATATTATCATTTTATCCTTAAAGATCAGGATGAAATGAAAACCCTACTCGATCTTGTTACTACAAACCTTACAAGGTTTTTCAGAAATAATGGTCATTTTCTTGCATTTGAAAATCATGTAATTAAAAAAATCATCGAATATAAGAAAAAACAGGGAATCAATAAGATAGAAGTGTGGAGTGCCGGCTGTGCTACCGGGGAAGAACCGTATTCGGTAGCAATGGTTATGAAAGAAAAACTTCCCCCGTATATTAAAACAGAAGTGACAGGTTCGGATCTTAGCCTGAAATCTCTTATGATTGCAAAAACCGGATTTTATCCTGAAAACAGAGTACAGGATATTCCGCAGCATTATTTAGCTAAATATTTTGATAAAAAAAGGGAAGGGTACCAGATAAAGGACGAGATAAGGGAATGTGTTAAATTCGATTACCACAACCTGAAATTCGATAGCGGTTTGAAAAATATGGATGTGGTTTTTTGCCGGAATGTCATTATCTATTTTGATGGAGAAGCCCAGAAATCAGCTATTGGCCGGTTATGGAAAGCAATGAGTGAGTATTCTTACCTGTTCATTGGGCATTCGGAATCACTTTTTGGAATGAATACGGATTTTAAATTTTTAAAAACAGAATGGGCAACTCTTTATCAAAAGAATACTACCTGCTCGGAGTAGGGTGTGAATAAAAAAATAACTGCTCTTGTCGTTGATGATTCTGCACTCATGAGAAATCTCATAAGTAAAATGCTCGAAAGTGATTCCATGATAACTGTTGTCGCTACTGCAATGAATGGGGAGTTTGCTATAGAAAAAACAAAAAAATTTTCACCGGATGTGATTATCCTTGACCTTGAAATGCCTATTATGAATGGGATTGAATTTCTTAAAAGAAAACGTGCTGAAGGAATAAAAACCCCGGTAATTATCCTCTCATCCGTGGCAAAAAAGGGGGCAAAAATAACCATGGAAGCACTCTCGTTAGGCGCTTCCGATTTTATTCTTAAGCCCTCCGGGTCTGCCCGGGACATCCAGAAGGTTTGCAATGAACTTGTACAATTGGTAAAAGTGTATGGCAGCCAGGTCAAATTCCAGGAAGATATACCTGTTTCTGAAGAGGCAGTGGAAAAGCTCCATGAAGAACCCCTCGCCGCGATTGAAAAGCAAAAGAGAAAATCCATAGAAATAATAGCTATTGGTATTTCCACAGGCGGACCAAATGCGCTGCGGCAGATTCTCCCTTATCTTAATAAAAATCTCCCCATACCAATACTTATTGTACAGCACATGCCGGCAGGGTTTACCGAGGAATTCGCAAAAAGCCTGAACAGGATCTGCCCCCTGGAAGTTAAGGAAGCAGCAGATGGTGATATCTTAAGAAAAGGAAGAATATTTATCGCACCCGGGGATATGCATCTGGAAGTAGAACAAAAATCCCTGGCAAATGTCATCAGACTGAATCAATCCGATCCGGTAAATGGCCACCGCCCCTCTGTCGATGTACTTTTTGCTTCGGTTTCTGTAGTTTATAATAACAACTGTATGGCAATTATAATGACAGGAATGGGTAAAGACGGGGTGAATGAAATAGGAAGAATCTTTAAAAGCGGGGGCATTACCATCGCCCAGGAGGAAACTACCTGTATTGTCCCTGGTATGCCAAAAGCTGCGATACGGAAAGGTTATATCCGGCATATTGTTCCCTTGAATCACATAGCAGATCTCATAAACCAGCTTACCGATGAAAAAGAATAGTTCTCCTGGATTGATTTGACTCCTTTAAAAATTCAGGTTATAATAAATACATGGGAGGATAAAAATATGAGTAATTACTATCTTGCCCTGGGCATTGAAAAGGATGCAGATATTAATAAAATCAAAAAGGCATACAGAATATGCTGTAAAAAATACCATCCGGATACGAGCCCGGATAAGCAGCAGAAACAGGAGTTTTTAATCATTCAAAAGGCATATGAGACACTCACCGATAAAGAGAAAAGAAAAAAATACGACCGGGAACTCGAAAGTCAGAAGCAGAGTGTTCATACTTTTTCAGACCAGGATACAATTCAGAATCAAAAAATGTTCTGGAATCAGCATATAAAGAAATACTCTTCTGTTCTTGATAATTTTTTTGAAGGGTTTGTACCGGGGTTTTTTGAGGATGATTTCTCCCATAATAAGGAACTTTACCTTGAGCTTATCCTCTCCCCGGATGAGGCGCAAAGGGGAGGTGATTTCCCTGTTGATATTCCTGTTCTTGAAGAATGTTCTGTGTGTTCAGGAACCGGGTACTGGAAATCTTTTATGTGTACATCCTGTGCGGGATTCGGACGATTCCGTTCTAACAGGACCTTTGTTCTCCATGTGCCTGGAAATTGCATACATGGTGCAGAAGCAAGGATATCCCTGGAAGGAATCGGATTAACGAATGTGTTTTTAAATATCGAGATTATTATACGTACTGATAATTCTCTTTAATGAAATTAAATCCCTGGTAGAGTGCTTTCTCGTTCTTTTCAAAAATCTGTTTTGATTTCTTAACAAGAACAGCCCTCATTACTTTCAATGCATTTTCTACATGAAATATTGTCTTTAAGGCAAAGTAGGCACCGGCCATAACAGTATTTGCTGCCTGGGTAAAAAGAATGCTGTTTGCAATGTCTGTTGCAGGAATGGAAACCTTTTTCCCGTTCACCACCGTGTCTTCTTTTATCAAGGAAGAATTCTCTATAACAAGTGTATGATTTAAAACATAGTCTTTATAGGTATTTAATGCACGCTGGTCAAACAGGAGAAGCGTATCCGGACTTTCTATATACGGTGAGTAGATTTCCTGGTCCGAGATGACAACATGACAGAAAGAAAATCCGCCCCGTTTTTCTGCTCCATAGGATGGGAGCCATGTTACCCGTTTTTTATCGGACATGCCGACTTCTGCCAGCAGGAATCCGAGTGTCTGGACACCCTGTCCGCCGCTTCCGGCGATAATTATTCTTTCTTCCATACTTACCTCCTTGTTTGTTTATTATGTTATTTGGAGAATAGTATAATAAATAGAATAATAAAATAATCCTATCATTTGCTTCTACTCATCATCATATTCATTCAATATCTTTGATTTTTCCAACAGGATAATATGCTGATACCTCTTCGTCTATCCATTTTATTGCTTCCCGAGGGGTTTTTTTCCAGCTTTCAGGACATGCACTTAAGACTTCTACCATGGAAAAACCGGTACCATTTATCTGGTTAAGAAAAGCCTTTTTTATTGCCTTCTTTGCTTTCAGGATAGAAGCGGGGGATGTAATTTTAACACGCTCCAGGTATTTGACTCCCTGTAATGAAACAAGCAATTCAATCATTTTTATCGGGTACCCGTAATTTTTACTATTTCTGCCCATAGGTGAAGTTGTTGTTACCTGGTTGAGCAAGGTTGTCGGGGCCATCTGCCCCCCGGTCATCCCATAGTTTGTGTTATTGATAAAAATAACAGAGATATTTTCTCCCCTGTTTGCAGTGTGCATTATTTCTGCCAGTCCAATGGAGACAAGGTCTCCGTCACCCTGGTAGGAAAACACAACATTATCCGGATGAATCCTTTTTATGGCAGTTGCCACTACCGGTGTTCTTCCATGAGGGGCTTCGCTGACATCGAAATTCCAGAAATCATATGCAAATACTGCACACCCCACAGGTGCAACTGCAATTGTCTTTTCCCTTATCCCGAGCTCGTCCACGAGTTCTGCGATAAGTTTATGGACCGTACTGTGTCCGCAACCTGAACAGTAGGTGAAATTACAATCTGTGAGGGATTCCGGTTTCTTATAAATGATCTTTTCAATAACCACGGCCTTTTGTCCTCGCTTTAATAAATTGATACAATTCTTCCTGGGTGGGAATCCCGCCGCCTGTTCTGCCGTAAAACTCGATTTTATCACTATTTTCAACCGCTATCTTCACATCATCGAGCATTTGCCCGTAATTCATCTCAAAAACAAATACTTTTTTCACCCGTTTACTGAGTTCGTTTATTTTCATGTAAGGGAAAGGCCACAGGGTGATTGGCCTGAATAATCCTATTCTCATATCCTTTGCTATGTTGATAACACCCTTTGATATCCGGGCTACAGTGCCGAAAGCGACAATCAGACAATCGATATCATCATCAATGGAAAAGCATTCATACTGTATTTCATTGTCGCAGATAGTCCTGTGCTTTTCCCGTAAATGTTCATTATGTTTTTCCAGGGCACCGGGTCTCATAAGAAGAGAAAGGATTCTCTGCCCGTCCCTTCCTTTGGCCCCGGTTAAAGCCCAGTCTTTTGGCATATCAAGATATTCTGTTTCCTGGTCTTTTTTTAGTGTAATATTTTCCATAAGTTGACCAAGAAGGCCATCTGAAAGAACAATAACAGGAATCCTGTATTTATCTGCCAGGTCGAATGCTTTTACCGTATAATCATACATTTCCTGTATATTATGGGGAGCAAGAACAATTGAGTGGAAATCTCCATGTCCAGGTTTTACTGCCTGGTAATAATCACTCTGGGAAGGTGCGATATTTCCAAGCCCGGGCCCGCCTCTCTGGATATTTACTATAACCCCGGGGACTTCACAACCAGCCATGTAAGAAATACCCTCCTGCATTAAGGATATTCCCGGCGAAGATGACGTGGTCATTGCCCTGGCCCCTGCCGCTCCCGCTCCAAAAACCAAATTAATGGAAATCAACTCACTTTCCGCCTGTATAAAAGTACCACCGGCCTCGGGCATACGTTTAGACATATATTCGGGGATTTCATTTTGCGGGGTTATTGGGTATCCGGCATAAAACCTGCAGCCTGCATCTATTGCAGCCTCTACAATTGCGTGATTCCCTTTAATAAATACTGTTTCCTGTGGCATTTTAATTGTTTTTCCTAACATTGTTCTACTTCGACTAATTCTATAATTTCAATTGCTGCTTCCGGACAAATAATACTGCACAGTTTGCAGGCAGTACATTGCCCTTTACCCAGAAACTCGGGAACATTATATCCATGATTGTTCAATTTCTTACTCATTTTAATTTCCTTATACCGGCATTCATCGATACATAAAGCACATCCTTTGCATCTGTCTACTAAAATTCGTATCTTTCCTTTTTTCATCGTTATCTTTCTACTTCCTTACTATATCTGATAAAATGAGCTTATAGAATAAAGTTTATTGTTTTTCCCGTATCCGTTCTCGCACCCCGGATATAGATTGTTCATTTGAAAAAAATTTTTTCTATATATAAAAATGAAGGAGAATCGATTCTTCATTGTATATAAAACCTCTTTCAATATTCCTTCCATATATATATTGCCCATAGAATAGCGAATAATTTCATTTTTGTCAATAAAAAGTACGGTATATTATTACTTTTTAAGGGAGTTATCCGGGAAATGGCACTTGACCAGATAAAAAAAAAGATGTATTGTTGTAACACTATAATCGTTATAATGAAAGGATTTTATCAAAAATATGTCTAAAAATCATAGAGGAAAAGGTATTCTTGACAAATATAAAAGAGGAAGAGGTACCTGCCCTACCTGTAAACGTACAGGTGTAAAAATAATCCATGAACAGGAAATAGACAAACAGAAGATATTTGTTTGTAAGATCTGCAATGTGGTTATATCCAGAAAGGAAATGCAATTAAAGAAAAAAGCAGAAACGATGACTCAGGCAGAACAAAAGAGTGCGGAAGTCAAAACCCCTGATGTTACCGTTGAAGAAAAAGAAGAAAGAATGGCAACTGAAACAGGAGAAGAACCCGGAACTGCGGCAAAAACTACAGAAGATGAGTAGGATAAGACAATTATTGGTTTTAGCAGGGAACCGGGTATGATATCCGAATATCTGGAAAAGCTTAAGAATAACCATAATCTCGAGCAGAATGAAGCTGAAAAATGTCTTGATGTGATCTTCCATGAATCTGTCAAAGATGATGATATTACCAAACTCCTCGTTCTTCTGGCAGAAAAAGGGGAAACAAAAGATGAAATTGCGGGGTTTTCAAAATCCCTGTTAAAAAATGCAGTAAAGCTTTCCTTTAGCCGGGAAAGTATCGATTTATGCGGAACAGGGGGAAGTAGCCGCAGCAGGTTTAATATTTCTACCCTGTCTGCATTTATCCTGGCTTCCGGTGGGATAAAAGTAATAAAACACGGGAATAAGGGTTCAAGATGTCCGAATGGGAGTTTTGATCTTCTGGAAAAACTGGGATGTGCATTTGATCTTTCTTTCGATAAACAGGAAGAGGTTTTTCATGCAACCAATCTCTGTTTTGTATTTGCCCGGAAGTATCATCCTGCTATGAAAAAGGTAGTTCCTGCAAGGAAAAAAGCTGGATGCAGGACAATATTTAATATTATCGGACCACTCTGTAATCCTGCACAGCCGTATTACCAGATAATCGGGACCACGGATTATGTAAAAGCAAGCTTTATTGCCCAGGTTCTGGCCCAATCAGACCGGAAAAAGTGCCTTGTTGTTGTTGGGGAACCGGGAATAGATGAGATATCAATAAGCGGAAAAACTGCTTTGTATGAAGTTGAACATGGTCTGATAAAGGAATATTGTTTTGAACCCCAGGATTTTAATATTCCCTTGATCAAATATGAATATTTACCCGGAGGTGATGCAGATACAAACGTAAAGCTTTTTCTGGATTTGATAGAGAACAGGGGGAACAGCCAGCTTAAGGATATGGTCTGTCTGAATGCGGGTGCAGCTTTTTACTGTGCCGGTGCAGAACCCGGTATTGCAGAGGGTTATAAACGAAGCTGCGAACTTATTGAATCAGGAAAAGTCAAAGAAGTATTTAAAAAATATATAGATTGTACTGCCTCACTTCCTGGCGCTTAAGGGAAATCCCTAGATATCCAGAGCCTTTTTATTAAAGAACAATCAGAAGAACTCTTATTGCAGGATGATTTTTAATACATATACTTAAAAAATGCAAGGAGGATGTTTTTGGCCATGGAGAGTATTTTATTTAATGGGACAAAAATGTGGTTGGATGACGATGGTATTGTACGTTCTGTTATGCATGCAGAAGGCATCAAGGATACTCTTACAAATAAAAAAGAGACCGTTCATGCAATTATAAAGTTATGTAAGGGGAAAAAAAGACCTTTTTTAGCAGATTTAAGAACAATAACAACCCTGGATAAGAGGAAGAATCACTGTTCGGATTATTCAAAAGATGTTCCCCCGATAAGTGCCATGGCCATGCTTATCCCAATACTTTTAAGCAGGGAGATCGGTTCTTATTTCCTGGGATCGCATAAACCAATGTTTCCTGTCCGCCCCTTTACCGACGAACAGAAAGCAACATTCTGGCTTAAAAAGTTCATAAAATGATAAATCGCATCTGCAAACCAGGCATCATAATATTTAAGTAGAAAAAAGCAGAAAATCTGTTTTTTTCTTTATGATGGTGTTATATTTTAAGGTAGGAAATATAGTAAATAGATTTTACATAGAAAAGGAGATATCTTTATGAAAAGAAAAGCTATTATAATTTCATTGATCTTTCTTATCCTCTCAATGAGTACCTATGCAGACTTCCAGTTCGATGTGGGACTCACTGTTCCTGCATATATCGGTATTACAACTGATTCGGGAGAAGGGATAGGGGAGATGATGAAATATCTTTTTATTATTCCTGATCTGCAGTTACACTATATCTTTGATCTTGGAATTATAAAATTTGGCGCGGGGATAAGGGCGTATACCCTTGTCGTTGAATCCATTCTCATGCCAAGTCTTATCGGGGAAGTGAATTTGTATCCTTTTGTCATCAGTGCAAGTTTATTCGGTGGCGGTTATCTTTTCTTCGGGCTTTTAACCCAGGCCGGGGCAACAGAGCTGGCAGTTTTTGATGCAAATATTGCCTATCGATTTACGGATTGGTTTAGATTGGGAGCCGGGGGAATGGTCCTGACGGAATTCAGTTCGGAATATGACTTAGGTGCATATCCTTATATCCTCTATGTTTTTGGCAAATTCTCCTTTAACTTTTAATAATACTGTCCATTCCATGGTCAGCAGGATAATAACCTGCTGACCATTTTTTATTTTTCCTTTTTTAAACACTTTAATACGCATTTCTCATCACCAGGTGCGAATTACTGATAATTATTTATAAAGGTTCAATAACACTGTAAAAAATGAGAAATGCGAGTTAAAATTCTTTGCTTTTATCCGTATGTTTCCTCATTAAACATATAGGTTTCCTTTTTTCTGTATGCCATGCCCTGGAAAAGGGCGATAAGATTATTCCCTTCATCCTTTATCTCTATAAGATAATGTGAAAGTTTACGTTGAATCGATACCTCCCTGGCAGATGCAGTAAGAACTCCCTCTTTTACCGCGCGGAAATATGAGATTGATGCATTAATTGCCACGGCAATTGTTCCATAGGAATTACAGGCTATTGCAAAAACATAATCTGCGAGGGTAAAGAGTAAACCGCCATGGACAGTCCCCACACTATTTAGATGTTTGTCTTCGAGTTTTACCTTTGCCCTGGCAAAGCCTTCCCCTGCCTCAATAAACTCTATGCCGGTGAATTCGGCAAATTTATCTGCCCGGGCGAATTGATCTATCATAGTCCTTTCTCCTTATCATTGTCTTTACATAATTGAATAAATACTTTACAGTATTATAAAAGTATATACAATGAAAACACTGTTATTTTTATAAGATAAAAGGAGGTATTGATTTACCATGATAAGCAGAGAGGATTTTATGTTTACTGTAGGGTACCAGGGGAATACTGCGATTGTTGATGAAATATCCAGGAGAAAATACGGTAAATTAAGGAGCATCGATCTGGCTAAACAGGGAATGTTTAAACCTGCATTGTGCGCCGCATTGTATAGCGGTGAAGAATCGGATATTACGGCAGTTCTCGTTCAATATAATGAACTTGCAGCAAAGGAAATATCCTCTATAGATGAGTTGAGAAAGGTGTATGGGGTGACAAAAGTGCCAGATGAGATAGAAAAAGTGATAAAACTTTAATAGATTTATCGATACTTCTTGACTCTTGTTCATGATTTATGTTATTTTACCAGATATTTTACAAAGATAAATTTTTTATATAAAGGAAGAGATACAATGGATAAATTATTTTTGAGCCTTCCTCTATTGCAGGGGGCTCCCGGGGCAGATAGTACAACGAGTCTTGTTACTACTGTTCTTATGATGGCTGCAGTTTTTGCTGTTTTTTATTTTCTTATTATAAGGCCACAAAGGAAAAAACAGAAAGAATTGAAAAAAATGCTCGATGAACTTAAAAAAGGTGATAAGGTTACGACAATCGGCGGCATCCGGGGTGTCATACAGGATGTGAAGGAAAAAACAATTGTCTTGAAAGTGGATGATAATACCAAAATTGAATTTAATAAGGATGCTGTTTCCAGAATAGCGAATAAAAGTGAGAATTCGGATGAATCAAATAAATAAATGATTTTCCAAACCCTTTTATGATTATTTTCCTTATTATGAACCAAATTATTTACGTGGAGCAGAAGAATGAGTAAACGATTCAGATTTTTTATTGTTCTTGCAACCCTTATTATTGCTGGCTTTTTTCTCTTTCCAACATATAAATGGTATGTTCTTGTGAGTCAGGAGAAGAAACAACTCTCTGCAAGTACAAAAGATTATATCCGTGATTATGTGGAGAGTAAATCAAAGGATTATCAAAAGGACCTGGGTGAACTGTTAAAGAAACCGTACACTATTGCAAATTTAAAGAATATTCCACTCCTTCTTGAAAGAATCAGGAATGAAGAAAAGCCCCAGTATGCGTTTTTAAAGAAAATCATCTCGGAACGAATGTCAAGACTTGTGCAGGAATATCATAAAGATATGGTTATCGATGAAAATATAGAAGAGGATGTCATTTCGGAATTGAATAGTATTTTAGAAGGAAAGCTTTTTTATGATCCCGATAGCTTTAAAGATGTTGCCATGACAAAAAGAACAAGAAATACGGCAAATGCTCTCCATTCACCGGAAGAAGAACCAGCAAAGAATAAATATATACGAATAAACAGGACAATTATTGAAGAAGTATTTCCCGAAGAGACTGAAGATATTCTTTTACCTTTAGAGTTTAGCTATTTAAAGAAAAATATCAGACAATATTATAAAAGCATAAAGTGGAAAGGAAAGGTACATTATACTGTTACTTCATTATTTAAATCCTTCATTAATGATTCAGAAATGCTTGAAGTTATGGAAGATCATCTCCGGAATGATATTCTTGCATTAAAAGATATGCGGACAGGAATACTCGAAGCAGGGTTGGATCTTCTGGGCGGTATGAAAGTAACCATGGAAATCGATTTTACAGCCGGACAAAAAAAGGTAGAAGGTACCGAAGCAAAGGATAAAAGTCAAGGGGAAGAAAAAACAGCAGAAGAGAGTGAAGCAGGGGATGAACCGGTAACTGAAGCGAAAGAAGAAGAAGAAGAGAAGGAAAGGGTCCGACCCATATCTGAAGAAGAAAAAGAAATGGAGATGAAGAAGGTCCTGGAAATCCTTAATAACAGAATCGACCAATTCGGTGTTACCGAGCCCCAGATAAGGAGTCAGGGTAATAACCGGATTATTGTGGAACTTCCCGGTCTTGCAGATCCTGAACGGATCAGGAGGGTTATACTGGGAAAAGGAAGGCTTAATTTCCATATTATCAATGAAGAAGGCACAGAAGCCTTGACAAATTATATAAAACAACATCCGAATGATTACCTGGATGAAAATAAGCAGCTTAAGGATACCAGTTTCCTTTCCATGGATACTGTGTGGCGGGAAGTTGTTGAAAAAGATAAATATGGCATCGATCAAAGAAAAGGATTTGCCGTTATAGAGAAGGAACCGGGATTATCCGGTGAATTTATAGAGACTGCAACTGTCCAGTACGATACCCAGACCATGAGACCAATTGTTACGTTTAATCTGGATGACAAAGGGACCAAGGATTTTGGCGACCTTACAACAGAACATGAGGGAGATATGCTTGCAGTTGTACTCGATGATAAAGTAAAGTTTTCTGCCCGGATTTCGGAACCGATTAAAAACGGCAGGGTTATGGTCAGGGGCCAGGGAATAGGGTACCAGGAGGCGAGTGATCTGGCACTTATTTTAAGGACTGGTTCTTTACGGTATCCCCTGGAAATTATTGCCCAGGAAGCGGTCGGAGCGTCCCTGGGAGAAGATGCTATCCGGCAGGGAATATATGCCATGGTACTGGGTATCTTCCTTGTGATCGGTTTTATGCTTATCTATTACCGGGGAGGCGGTCTTATCGCAGATATTGCATTACTCTTAAATTTTGTTCTTATGGCGGCAGCACTTTCCGTGTTCAATTTTACCCTTACTCTCCCGAGTATTGCCGGATTTATCCTTACCGTCGGAATGGCAGTCGATGCAAATGTTATTATTTTTGAGAGAATTAAAGAAGAATATAAAATAGGAAAGTCCCGGAAAGCAGCAATAAAAGCCGGGTTTTCAAAGGCTTTTCTTACTATACTGGATGCAAATATAACAACGGGTATAGCGGCTATTGCCCTTGCCTTTTTCGGCAAGGGTGCTATTCAGGGATTTGCAGTTGTATTGATATTCGGCATTGTATGCTCCATGTTTACCGCCCTGTTTGTCGCCCGTCTTCTCTTTGATTTCGTTACCGAAGTATTCGGAGCAACACGATTAAGTTTGAGCTGGAGGATTACCGGATGAAGAAGATAATTCCTTTTACAAAATTTCGATTTATCATGTTTGGCGTATCACTCACCCTCCTGATCGGGTTTGGTATCGGAACTTTCCTCCGGGGAGGATTTAATAGTGGTATTGATTTTGCAGGCGGCTGGAATATTCAGGTTCAATTTGCACCCGTGGCATTCACCATAGATTATGAAGGTGATGACAGATACGAAATTACCATACTTGATAACAAGCTTACTCTCTATGAGGTAAAAGGTGATATAAAAAAGCAGGCAGGGGAGCCGTTGAATTTCAATAACTATGCGACAATTGGTGATCTTGCCACCGAGCTTGAAAGAATTGTCGATGGTATATCGGTAAATATTCTCCAGTTCCGGGATGTTTCACCTTTAAAAATTATTTCAAAAGATACGGGGATGCCGCTCAACAGGGGCACCGGGATTCTCGTTCATGTTCCTGTCCAGAATAAAGAAAATATATTCACCTCGGATAACATGGTAAGGGATACCCTGGCTCCACTGGGAAGTATAAGTGTTCAGCATATTGGGGATAACCCCCTGGACCAGATGTATGTATTAAAGGTGAAGGAGGAAGATGTATTATCAAACTCAGATGAACAACCAGATACATCTTCCGCCAACGAAGTGAGGATCCAGGAAATCGAGGACCGGATAAGGTCATATCTTTCAGGAACTTTTAAAAATGAAAATATCCTTTTTAAGAAAAGTGAGTTTGTTGGACCGACCTTTTCCCAGGAACTCCGTGTTGGGGCAATGGGAAGTGTTTTTCTCGCCCTGGTCCTTATTCTCATTTATATTACCATCCGGTTCCGGATCGGATATGCTCTTGCTGCAATCCTTGCACTTGTCCACGATGTGTGTATTATGATCGGTGTTATCGGGACTTTGCAGCTTGAAGTTACCTCTGCAACACTTGCAGCTGTCCTTACCATTATCGGATATTCTTTAAATGATACTATTGTTGTATTTGACCGCATAAGGGAAAACATGGGACTTCTCCGGGACCAGGACAGGGAAACAATCATCGATACAAGTATTACCCAGTCATTAAGCAGGACATTAATTACTTCTCTTACAACTCTTATCGCTGTTATTTCAATATTTATTTTTGCGACAGGAGTGATTAAGGATTTTGCTTTTAACCTTATAGTCGGTATTGTTGTTGGTACGTATTCTTCTATTTTTATTGCTTCCCCTGCGCTCTTCAGCTGGCAGACCATGATGGAAAAGAGAAGAAAAGCTAAACATGAAAGTCCGGCAGGGAAAAAGAAAACCCAGGAAAAACCCCGGAAAGAAACTGTTGAAAAAGAGGAAGAGCCGGATTTACAGGCCGGAAAAACAGACGTGGGTATTCAAAAGGCAAATGTACAAAGAAAGCCCCGTAAAAAGAAGAAAAAGAAAAAGAAAAAATAAGATGAAATTGCAGTATATATGAAGATTCTGTGCTTTACGGACATTCATGGAAGTAGTAAAAAATTGCCGCTTGTTCTTTCAAAGGAACATGATATTGATCTGATTATCCTGGCAGGAGATATCACCCAGCTTGGCGGATATAAAGAAGCCGGTAAAATTCTGGAGCCGGTGCTGGAATCGTTCATCAAGATACTCGCTGTTCACGGTAATATGGATCGGGAAGGTGTCCTGGATTATTTAGAAGAAAAAAACCTGAGTATCCACGGCAGGAGTGTTTGCGAAAAAGGCATTACATTTCTTGGTTTGGGGGGAAGCAATCCCTGCCCTTTCCCTACTCCCCATGAATATACGGATGCAGAAGCAGACCAAATTCTGCAAAAGGCATTATCCGGGATCACCGGGAGTAATGTAAGGATATTTGTTACCCATATGCCACCGGTAAATACGATGCTGGATGTTGTACAAAATGGTACGCATGTAGGATCCGGACTTGTAAGAAAAATAATTATCGATTATCATATAGACCTCTGCCTGTGCGGGCATATCCATGAAGCTGCCGGAACAGATAAAATTGATGAATGCATATGTTTTAATCCCGGGGCATTCCGGGATGGCCATTATGGTGTAGTTGATATTAAAGACAAAACTATTAATGTAAGAAGGAGAATGATATGAGTAACGGAAAAATCAATGTGGATACAAAAACCATTGATCATATCGCCATTTCCATACGCTCCCTGGCAATGGATGCAGTACAAAAAGCAAATTCAGGTCATCCGGGGCTTCCCCTGGGGTGTGCTGAAATAGGTGCGCTTCTGTTTGCCGGGATACTTACCCATTATCCGGATGATCCGGAATGGATAAACAGGGACAGGTTTATCCTTTCGGCAGGGCATGGAAGCATGCTTATATATTCGCTTCTTTATCTTTCCGGTTATGCGCTTACGATAGATGACATAAAAAATTTCAGGCAGCTTGGTTCAAAAACACCGGGACATCCGGAATACGGGGTAACCCCTGGTGTGGAAACAACAACAGGCCCCCTGGGGCAGGGCGTTTCGAATGCAGTCGGTATGGCTATTGCGGAAACGATGTTGTCTGCACGCTTTAATACGGCAGCGCATAAGGTTATTAATCATTATACCTATGTACTGGCCAGCGATGGAGATATGATGGAAGGAATCACTGCCGAGGCTGTTTCCCTGGCCGGTCATCTTGGCCTGGGAAAAATAATCATGTATTATGATTCCAATAATATTACTATAGAAGGATCAACCAATCTTGCTTTATCGGATGATACAGCAAAGCGTTTTGAAGGATATAACTGGCATGTCCAGAGGGGGAGTGCATATGATATTCAACATATCATATCCATGACAGAGAATGCCCGGCAGGAAAAAGATAAACCTTCTTTAATTATACTTGATTCGGTAATTGCCAGGGGTGCAGCAACTATGGAAGGTTCCCATGAATCCCATGGTGCACCCCTGGGTGGGGAAGAGATTGCAGCAACAAAAAAAGCACTGGGAATACCCGAAGATTCTTCCTTTTACGTACACCCGGAGGCATTGCAATTTTTTAAGAAGAGAAAAACCGAACTCAAGAAGGAGTATGATCTCTGGCAGGAAACCTTTTTAAACTGGAAAAAGGAAAATCCTGAGCTCCATAAAACATGGGAACAGTTTTTTAATCCTTCTATTTCTGCAAACATAGAATACCCTGTATATGAACAGGGAAAAGCAATCGCCACCAGGCAGGCAGGAGGGGAAATACTCAATAAAATCGCCGCAGTTGTGCCGAATATTATCGGCGGTTCTGCAGATCTTGGCCCTTCCAATAAGACCGTTATGAAGGGGGCAGGGGATTTCTTAAAAGGTTCTCCCCTGGGAAGGAATATGCACTTCGGAATCCGGGAACATGCAATGGGTAGTATCATGAATGGTATGGCAGTTCATAAAGGCCTTCGTCCGTACTGTTCAACCTTTTTAGTTTTTTCCGATTATATGCGTCCGGCTATCAGACTCGCCTGTTTGATGAAACTTCCCGTGATTTATGTTTTTACCCATGATTCCATCTATGTGGGAGAAGACGGTCCCACGCATCAGCCTGTGGAACATTTCGCTGCCTTAAGAAGTATTCCCGGTTTGCTGGTCTTAAGACCGGGTGATGCGGAAGAAACGGTAAAAGCATGGGAAATAGCGTTAAAAAGACAGGATGGTCCGTCAGCCCTCCTTCTTACACGCCAGGGATTGAAGGTATATAAAAAAGAGGATCCCCGCTGGAAGGAGAATATAGCATTTGGTGCCTATTGCGTAAAGGATACAAAGGAGAAACCTGAAATTGTGATTGTTGCATCCGGTTCCGAAGTGAACCTGGCACTTTCTTCTGCAGAAAAGCGCCCGGATGTCCAAATCCGGGTAGTATCCATGATCTCCCTGGAGCTTTTTCGCACCGGGCCGGGCCACTACAAAAAGGACATTCTTTCTCCTTCCGCAGGACGTGTATTTATCGAAGCAGGGATAGGCATGGGTTGGGGAAACCTGCCCCGGGAGCAGGATCATGTTGTTTCTATCGAAAGGTTCGGAGAATCAGGTCCTGCAAAACTGGTAGCGGATCATCTCGGGATGAATGAAGATACCGTACTTAAAGCAATTGACCGTGTATTATCTGTACAAAGGTAAACGGAATGAAAATTCAGACACTGTCAATTGTTGTCCCGGCCGGATGTCCGAATAGATGCAGTTTTTGTGTATCCAGACTCCATAATACCGATAAATATATCAATCAAATTGAAAAAAATACACGTTTCAAGCATTTATACAGGCGTGATTATCTTGCCCGGCTGGGATTCGCCAGGGACAACGGTTGTAATACGATCGTCTTTACAGGAAGCGGTGAACCGATTTTGAACATGGAATTCTTAGAAAGTGCAGCAACCTGGAACAGGGAACTGGAACATCCCTTCAGGTGGCTGGAATTACAGACATCCGGTACCACGTTGAATGAAAAAAAATTAAAAATCCTGCGAAACGAGATTAAAGTGGCAACAATTGCGTTGAGTCTCTCGAGTATCTGGTCTGATGATGAAAATGCAGAGTATAACAATACCCCGGCGAAATTGAAAGTGAACATTGAATCCCTTTGCAGAAAGATAAGGGAACTTGATTTTAACCTGAGGCTTTCCCTTAATCTGACAGATAAATATAACCGGAGGTCACCGGAAGAGATTTTCGACCGTGCTTCTGCACTGAATGCAAATCAGATTACCTTTCGAATCCTCTATAAAGACAAATCCCCTGAAACCGAGCTTTCCAGGAAAATAAACCTTTGGATCGAAAATCACAGTTGTGAAATAACAACCATCGATGCAATCAAGGAATATATCATTACCTATGGAAGAAAACTCGAACAACTCCCCTTTGGTGCTATCAGATATTCCGTGCAAAACATCTCTACTGTGGTGGATGAGGATTGTATGAGTATGAAAGCAAGGGAAGTCTTGAGATATCTTATCTTAAGGCCGGACTGCAAACTCTATACAAAGTGGGATGACCAGGGATCATTGCTGTTTTAATTACCCTTTTATTTAAATCAAGCTCCTGTAAGAAAATATCCGGGTCATTTTGTAACTTATGGGCATGAAGAGATCCGGCCAACACGCAGGAATTTTCAGGATTAGTTATATTGCTAATAAAGAGTTAATCAAATTCTAATCTGTTTCTAAAATTATTTGATTAATTCTATTATATGATGATTTTATTAGAAGTAATTCTTACAAGTTTATGTCTGGCTTTCATTATCGGTATAGCATATATGCGGTATTCAAAAGATTTCGCATCAAAGGTAATGGATAAATTCCATTCAGAGAAAAACGAAGAATGCTTATAAAATAGTTGAGCTTCTCTTTTAAAAACCAACCACAATGATGGCAAAAGCGGACTGGTTATTTCTTTCATTTTTACAAAGATACTTTACTAATGTAGTAATCTTTCATATACTATAAATAGAGTATGAGAAAAAGAATAAGAACAGATATAACCGACTGCATCGGAAGGACCCCATTGGTTCAATTGAATCTAAAAGATATGATGAACTGCACGATTGCAGCAAAATTGGAATTTTTAAATCCCACAGGAAGTATAAAAGACCGGATGGTTCTGTATATTATAAAAGATGCAGAAAAACGGGGCCTTCTTAAACCAGGAAGCGTGATTATAGAATCGACCTGCGGGAATACGGGAATATCGCTTGCTGCCCTGTGTGCAGCCAGGGGCTACAGGCTTATTCTTACCATGCCGGAAACAATTAGCAGGGAAATGCAGACTATTCTGGAAATCTATGGAACAGAAATCGTGAAAACACCTGCAGAACAGGGTATGAGGGGTGCACTGAAAAAAATCGACGAATTAAAAGAACAATTTCAGGATGCTTTTTTAGTGCAGCAATTTAATAATCCGGCCAATCCGGAAGCTCACCTGAAAGCAACCGGCGTTGAAATCTGGGAAGAGACCGGGGGAAAGGTTGATGTTGTTGTTGCAGGAATAGGAACAGGGGGGAGTATTACCGGTATTGCCAGGTTTCTTAAAAAACAAAAGCCCCATGTATATATCGTGGGCATTGAACCGGAAAATTCTCCAGTTATCTCACAGGGGAAACCGGGAAAACACCGGATTAACGGTATAGGAGCGGGTTTTGTTCCCCAGGTTTTTGACAGGCAGGTTGTTGATGAAATAATATCAGTTTCAGATATGAATGCAATAGAAACCATGAAACTTATCGCCCGGAGAACAGGTGTTTTTGCCGGGATCTCTTCCGGGGCAGCTGCATTTGGGGCATTACAAATAGCAGAAAGCATGGAAAAGAAACTCATCATTGTCATATTCCCGGATAAAGGGGAAAAATACTTTTACACGAGGTATGTAGAATGAGAATTACAACAAAAGGAAGATACGGGGTAAGGGCTGTATTATATCTTGCATCAACCTATTACAACCGCCCGGTTTCCATTAAGACAATAGCAAACGAAGAAGGTATTTCACCTGAATTCCTGGAACAGATTTTTTTCCGTTTAAAGAAAGCGGGAATAATCAGTTCTCACAGGGGACCGGGAGGAGGTTTTATACTGAATAAAAATACTTCTGAAATAACCATTATGGATATTTTAAAAGCCCTGGATGAGACAATTTTTCTTGTTCCATGCATTAATGATAAAGATTGTAAACGCATAGAAGAGTGTATTTCAAGAACCATCTGGGAAGATCTGTCAAAAATAATCAAAAATTATTTTACTAATCTTACCATCAAGGATATTCTTGAAAAAAATAAAACAGAATACTATGAAAAACTAGATTCCGGTCAGACCTTCACCATCTGAGAATAGAAATAAATCCAGATGGATTTTTCACCTTTTTTGCAGTATGATTTAAAGAGAAGGGTGAAGGAGGATAAAATGCAAAAAGCAATCATTATTGCTGTTTTATGTATTCTGTCAATAGCGGGATTTGGCCAGGAAACCCCGACATTCGATGATCTTGAAGAAAGTTTTAAGAATTTTGCAGAGGGTATTGCCTCTACTCTCCCTTATAATGCACTGATTGGTCTAAGCTGGTCAGATGCACATATCAAGAACTTCCCCCATTTTGGCATAGGAGTAACAGCAGGGTTTACGATTATGCCATATGTTAATCTTAAAGATACACTGGAAGGTCTGGATATAGATTTATCGGCTATAGAAGATTCGGATATCGGGGAGTTCATTGAAGACCAGGGAATGCCCTTTCCTGCTGTTTCCCTTGAAACACGGATTGGCGGCTTTTTCCTTCCTTTTGATATGGGTTTTAAAGTAGGTTTTGTCCCGGATGATTTCGATCTTTCCATGGTAATGAACGGGTTTGCCCTTTCTTACTTTGCCATTGGAGGCGATGTCCGTTTCAGGGTGGTGAAACAGTGGTTTATGGTCCCGGACTTAAGTGTCGGAGGCGGGCTTACGTACCAGCAGGGCTCCATCGATATTCCGGGTATACTTGGTGAAAATATAGTATTGGAAGAGGTCGGACCGTACAATCTTGAAATGGAAGATCCTTCTTTAAATTTCAATTGGAAAACTTTTGTTATTGATTTAAAAGTACAGGCAAGCTGGGATCTCTTTCTTGTTACCCCCTATATCGGAACCGGGGCATCATACGGTCTTTATGCCGAGGCCGGCGGCGGTATAAAGACGCAGATTATTAATAGCGCAACAGGAGAACCGATTACCCAGGATGAGATCGACCAGATTTTTGACTGGTGTGAACTTATGGGATATGACAAACCGGATATCAACGGTACACAAATTCTTGTTTCATCAGAAACACCCCCGGCATGGGCATACAGGATATTCGGCGGGGTTTCTTTTAACTTTTTTATTCTGCGGCTCGATGTGACTATGATGTATAATATTATAAGCGGGGGTCTTGGCGGTTCTCTTAATGCAAGGGTTCAGTTTTAGCACCCTTTTTCTTAAGGCAACAATGCTTATACTTTTTCCCGCTCCCGCAAGGGCATGGTGCGTTTCTGCTTAATTTTTTCCTATAAGGAAGGAACATGGATTTCATCGCGTATGTAAATCTGCTTTTTGTATCCTGTCTGAATATCTTTGTTAAGATGTTATACATTTCCGGGTGTTTTTCCGACATGGAACCGGGATTTTCAAAGAAATATTCACTCACCACTGCGAAAAACTCTGCATTATTTGTGAGGGCATAGGGATCGATGTCCGATTTTCCTTCACTGATGAGCCTTGATTCCTTATCGATAATTTCAAGCCATTGTGCTATAATCTTTTTATCTGCCAGGAGTGCAGGGATGCCATCGATATATCCATCCTGACCGTCTATCTTATGTATAAACTCATGGAATCCCACATTCTTCTTATCCCTGTCCAGTTGAAATCCGTTATATAAAGCTGGTTTGGAAAGGATCATTGTGGATCCCCTGCCCGTTACAAGACCGAGGACATTCTTGTCTTTTGCCTTGAAATCATAATCCAGGTCAAAATCATCCGGATACACAAGAATCTCGGTAAGATTGTCATATTCCCAGTAAGGGTATGCAAATACGGGAATAAGTGCACTTGCAGTGATGAGTATCCTGCATTCTTCATCAACCTCTGTTTCTATCGGGATAATCTCTTTTTCTGAAAGAAAAATCTGTATTTGTTTTTTAAACCGGGTTTTTTCTTCATCAGTAAGGCTTGAATAATAAGATACCCTGGATACGAGTATCTGTTCCCACTCCTCCGGTACCGGTTTTTTTGCAATCTCCTTTCTCCGCCTGTGCTTTCGTGTTAAAAAACGAAAGCACAGGAAAAAGAAAAGGATAAAAATAATTCCAAAAATAATAAAAAAGGAAAAATGAAAATCGAATTTTGATCCTACAGGGACAACCAGGAATCCTGCAATAAGTAAAGTAATAAGGAAGGAGAGTGCCCCGGCAGATATCATCATCATTTTGTATTTTTCCGGGTTGTATATCATATCATCTGATTCCTAGAAAAGGTAAATTGGATGAGAATCCGGATTTTTACCGAAAAAGGTAATATCGTCTATTTTCTCTATCTTCTCGCCCCGGAGTAATGTATAAAGTGAGCGTTCTATTCCGATACCGCCGCCCATTGTATCGGGGAAATATTGTTTTCCGTTTTCGTCCTTCATCCAGACAAAATAAAGGAAAGGACCGTATCCCCCAAGTTCATTCAGGTTCTCGATTTCACCTTGCTTAAATACCGGACGGGTAGTGAGTACTTTGTTGTCGATGATTCTTTCGATTATTGGTTCATACAGCCATTCGCGAATAGCACCGGAGAGGATCTCCTTGGCAGGGAGATGTTTTCCCGTTGATGCATCAATCGCTTTTGCCAGGATATCGTAATTATAGACATCTGTAGACGGGATTGATGAAATTTGCCTTTTCTTTCCGTCCCTGGAAAGATAGGGGTACACAAGATCGTAATTTTCCCGGTAAAGCCCGGTAATCCAGAAAAACTGGGAATCGGTCTCCCCCCCTGTTTTTTCTTCAAAAAGCCGTTTCCCATACTTTTTCATACTCTCGTCCTTTAAGTACCGGGGGAAGGGAATCTTCGGGACTTCTAAAACAACGTCCAGTGCTGCAAGATTGTCTTTGTTATGTTCATTTACCTCTTCTGTCATATAGACAATCATACGCTCAAACAGGTTCATAATGATTTCCATATCCTCTTTAAGAGCTTTTTTCACCTCTTCCTGCTTATTGAAATAATCTTCCAGTGTATGCTTCCTGTTCCGGCGTAATTCCACATCGATCTGGGAAAAATCTATTAAGTATCTTCCCCTTTGAAAATTATATGGACTTTCTAGTTCAAGACGTATGTTCGGTGAGTCGACATAAATGCCTTTTAATTGCGGATTACAGCATGCCATGAATTTGCTGTATATCATACTGTGGGTAGTGACATAGGTGTATCCTTTGTATTTTACCGCAGGTGTGTGCTCAATATCATGGGAAAGGGGATCGGTAATAATACTGAGCATTACCTTTTCCAGGTTGAAAAGCCCCTCTTTTACGAGAAATTGCGTAATTGAGTTTACCAGGGTGGTCCGAATAGCAGAGACATGGTAGAGTGTATCAGATTTCCATTTATTACAGTAACTATTCTTCATAAAATCTTCGAAACTCAACCCGCTTTCGTGAAGCGCTGCCTGAAAATTATAGAGACTGTCGCCAATACTTTTCATATAGTCTTCCATAAATCTACTCCTTTTGTCTCGCTTCCTCAAAAGATAATCTAAAAATATAATAATATGGAACTATTGTCAATCCGTTTATATAGGATATGGGTGCGATTTCCAAATCGGGTTTTTTTACCACAATTTGAACGAATAATTTTATAATTCTTCTTCTGTGCTATTTTGACTTAAAATCTTGTTAAAATAACAAGATTTTAAGCAAAATAGATAAACGTTGGCCGCCAGGTTAATGAGACCAGTAT
>JAFGQK010000057.1 GCA_016935735.1 Spirochaetales bacterium
ATCAATCTTCACTAATCCTATCCCTATTTTAGTGTAAATGAGTGAGGATTAGTGGTTTTTTTTTAAGAAGTAAGTGAACTATTAAAAGAAACCTTCATGAAAATAAAAATTTGTCAAGAGGTACTGCCTGATTGGAAATTCCCACCCCATTGTAACGTGTTCAACACAGTTAAACCCCAATGGTAATTCTAATAAGGTGGTGCGGTTTTATTCATGAAAAGGTGAATTGTTGTCAAGCAGAATTCTAAAAATTCTGCTTGACAACAATTCACCTTTATGATATATATGGAATATCTGCAATTTAGTTATTTTTTAAATTAAGAAAATGGAAATAATTGAATTTGAGAATAAAAAAAAGTATACGGAGAAGCATAAGCGTAAATATACAAAATTTGCAGATTTTTATGATAAACTTATCTATAAAGCACCCGCATACCGAAGGTGGCTCGAAAAAACCCTTGCCTATATAACCGGTAAAAGGATCCTGGAAGTGGCTTTCGGCACCGGATATCTTATGAGCAGGTATGCGAATCGGTACGAGGTATTCGGACTGGATAATAATGAAGCGATGCGTGATATAACCGCAAACCGGCTTAAAGCACTTGGTTTATCCGCAGAACTTGCTATTGGTGATGTGGAACAGATTCCATATCAGAACGGTTTTTTCGACTGCGTCCTCTGCACATTCGGATTCAGCAATTTCCCCGATGGACCAGCCGCTTTAAAGGAAATGCTGCGAGTCATAAAACCCGGCGGCAGACTTATTATGCTTGATATGAATTACCCGAAAAAATTTCATGTAGTGGCCAATTTTCTTATTTTATTCTATAAGTCAGAATGTATCATTCGCGACATTTCCGGAATATTCGATTCATTTAAACTCACTTACAGTGATATGGAGATCGGCGGGTTCGGAACCGTACACCTGTATATCGTCGATAAATAAACTCCGCAAAAAGCAGAATAAATAGTATATATTTATTCTTTTAAGAAAAAGGTAATGTAACCAGAAACCTTGAGAAAGGAGGTAATTATGAAGTACAGGAATAATGCCAGGGATTCCGCTAAAGGATCTACTGGTCTTCGGTATGTCTGGGCAGCAGCTGCTGCAATTGCTGGAACTAATACTGGAAGGAGTATTGTATAAGGAAGAATACGGTAGGAAATTTTGCAATGTAAAAAAAGGGAGGGAAACACATGGTTCTCTCCCTTTTATACTATGAAGATCTGATTTCTGTTTGTTTCATTAAAAAATCCGGTCTTATTTATATTTGAAGGAGTATATAAAGAGGATTTCATTATATGAGGACTTCTAAAACACCATTTTTAGAAGTTTCCTTGAAATCGTGAAGAACGAATAATTTCCTTGATTCTTCATACTAAAAGAAATTATTCGTTCATCAAGGCAGCTCTAAAAATTTCCTTTAGTACTAAAAAAGTGTTTTTCAAGCTGCCAATATATAATTGAGGTATAAACTATGTTTGAAGAACTGAAACGCCCCTATAAATGCAACGATCCATTGGGCACGATCGATAGAGTCAGGGATATTTTATCATCCATTGACCTGTTTGTTTATGAATCCAGCTGGTGTCATCCATATAAAGAAGTATATTCTGTCAGTATCATGAGTGAGAACGAACAGGGTCACTTTAGAACCAATGGTAAGGGAAGGTCACGGCAATTCTGTCTTGCCAGTGCATATGCCGAATATATGGAAAGGATTCAGAATGGAATGATTTCCAATGATTCATATTCGCGTTTATTTCTGAACAAACTCAAACAGGAAACTGGTTTCTTTTTTTTCCCGGATGAAAAGTTAATGACCCGGGAGGAGTTCGAAGCACTTCCTCAAGAATATCTGAACGATATATTCGTTGGTATTGATCAACGTCCGGCTATCGAAAAATATTTTAACAGACTGAAGGAAAATGGCTATAAGGGTTGTATTTCTGTTCCTTTCCGGGACATCATCAATAATTGTACAATTTACCTTCCTCATAATTTTACCCAGATGCTTTCCGGTTCCAATGGTATGGCCGCGGGAAATACATTTCACGAGGCTGTTTTCCAGGCGCTTTGTGAACTACTGGAACGTTATAGCGCTTCTATTATTTATTATAATCAGCTGACTCCCCCAACTATTGACAGAGAAATACTTAAAAGGTTTCCAGGGGAATATGGTATTATCGAAGATATCGAGAGATCGGGTGAATACGAGGTGTATATAAAGGATTTTTCCTGCGATAAACACCTGCCAAGCATCGGCACCCTTATAATTAACCGGAAAGAAAAAAAATATAAACTCAATGTCGGTTCTGATACCTATTTTCCAGTCGCCCTGAGCCGCAGTTTAACAGAGATTATGCAGGGTATGAATACCAATCTGGATTTTACCAGGAGCCTGCTGCCTATCCCGGAAAAGGAGCATGATTATTTTATAAAAGATGATGTGGATTCAAGAAAAAAACGATATGGAGAATACCTGAAATTCACGGTCAATGGTTTGGGTGTTTTCCCGAAGACTCTGTTCAATACTAAAGAAAGCTATTCGTTTGACCTGGAAACCTTTACTCCCTGTGCTTCTTACGAGGAGGAGGGAGAAAGACTGATTGGTCTTATAAAGGGACTTGGACACAATATTTATATAAGGAATTGTTCATTTTTAGGATTTCCAACATGCTATATTTATATTCCTTACATCTCTCCGCTCGGAAAAAAGACACAGGCAAGTATCAATTTTACGGGTATGCATTCTGCCGATAAACTCGAGGATTTATTTTTCACCGGATCTTACATTAAAAAGACAGAGAATGGGGGTCAAAAGGCCTTTTTAACGGATAAAAAAATTCTTTCCGATATCACTCTCATATTGAACAATTATCCTGATAGTAAATTATGTGATATATTACGATTGGAATTTTTAGAAGATTCAGATATGTCCACTATGCCCGTATCTTTTATTCTGACACTGTTCTGGTCTAAACTCGGTAATTATTCACAAGCTGCAAGAAATTTGGGTTTGTTCATGGCTGCAACGAATAACGAGAACGACGATTACTATAAAGCGATTTTGCAATACCTGCATCATAAAACGGAACATCTGGATGATACACTCATTCAATTAAAGATGCAGCAATCGGGTCATGACCACGACTTGATTGAAGAAATCATAAATACGTTCAATGATGAAAAAAAATTATTCAGTGGAATACAATTTCCTCTTTGCCCCGATTGTCATTGTTGTCAGTTGAAAGATCAATGCATGACAACAAACAAGGTAAACTTATCAAAGAAGCTTATTAAGGCAATGCATCCTGTATCTGCAGCTGATGTAATTCATCAGAATTCTCAATAATGCCCGAAAAGCTTACATTCAAAGCATACTGGCAGGGTATGTGCTATTTCCACCCCGGGGATTTAAACATCAATTTGAATTACATTAATTCCCAAATAACTCTTCAATTTTATGTAACACTTCAGGCTGTGTAAAAGTTAATCTATGCATTTCCAATTCTTTTTTAATAGCATTATCTATTTCATTTAAAATATCGGCATTCAGATTATTCTTAAGTAATTTAAGAGACAGGAGAGATTTATCAACAAAATTCCTGGCAATTTCGACTGCAAGCTGCATCACATTCTGTTTATCAACTATTCTTACCGGAGCACCCAGTTCCTTTAGTTCCTTACCATAATAATTTCTCGCCGACATCAGCATTTCTGTTCCAAGTTGCCGTCCGAATTTCTTGGGAATAATATAAGTGGCACCCATACCGGGGGTAAAACCATACTTCATAAAATTCGCACTGTAAATACACTGTTCACTTAAAATTATAATGTCTGCAAAACATCCCAGTGCCAAACCGCCCCCCAGGGCATGTCCCTGCATGGCAGCAATTACCGGAATTTCACATTGTAGAAAAATGTCATGGAATCTCTTATCTGTAAATTGCACCCCTCCCTGGCCTTCCTCCTTGCCAATACCTTTATGCAGCCCTATAAGTTCATCCTTGGTCCCGCCACAGCAAAAATAGTTATCATAGCCGTGGACAATTACTACTTTTAACGTACTGTCATTTGCTATTGTATCAAAAACGCTTCTTATTCCATCAATAAAACGAAAAGAAAATGTATTCTTGTATTCTTTCTCTTCTAAAGCCACAAAAGCAATAGCATCATCTTTATACAATCTTACTACATTATCCACCGGTTTTCCTTACTCCTTCTATCGCTTTTTTTAATAAATATATCGTGTGTGATAATATCAGAAATGTAATGAATAAATTCAACCGAGGCAGGCTTCTTTTAGTTTATTCCAGACTTCAGTACTTACACTACGCAGTTTAGGGTTTATCAATCTTTCTTTTACTCCTGAATTAAAGGCGATGAGTATGTCTTTTATCTGCTTTGCATTCATTCCCCAATTATAAAGCAAAAGGGAATCAAAATCAAAAACCGGCAAATAAATGGAATTTTGTATACTTAAAAACGCTTTATCAATAATTTTCATCGCTGTTTTTGAATCCATTGTGGCATGTGACCAGACAAGGCTGTTACCTTTTATTTTATATTTATCTTTTTGCTCGAAAATCGGGGATGAAGTCAGGCATATCCACGGATTCAGCCTGTAATAAGTGGGCCGGTATGTCTCAATAAACCGGATTGTATCTTGAGCTGTTTCTTCCGTTTCACCGGGAAAGCCGATAATGAATGAGCAGCAATTCTCAATCCCGTACTTATTAAGTAACTCCAGTCCTTTTATATAGCCTTCGACTGTGGCTTTTTTATTCATGTTATCCAGGATCTTTTGATTGGCAGATTCTGTCCCCAAAAGGACACCATAACATCCGCTTTCCTTCATGAGTTCGGTGGTCTCCTGATCAAGAAACTGGCAGCGCAGGAATGAGATCCATTTAAAATTATATTTTTTTCTTATCATGAGCTTTAAAATTTCCTTGAATCTTTTTACAGGAAAATTAAATGTATCATCGGTAAACAGTAAATGCTTGACTTTTCCCATGCTGTATATCAGATCTAATTCTTTCTCCACAGCCTGCACACTTATTGTCTGATACTTTCCTGCTATTGTGTGGTAATCACAAAATGCGCAGGAAAACGGGCAGGAAATACAGGTTCTAACAATTGTTACAGGGCTGATATGTGATGAATAAAGGGACCAGTCAACGGTATTTTCCTCGAGCGTATTTTTCTCGGGCTGGAACTCGTTCCTTTTATATTCATTATGATCTTTATAAATGATGTTCTTTATTCGATTATACGGTGAGTTCCCTTTTAAAGCAGTAAGAATCTCGGTTAATGCTGTTTCTCCCTGAATATTGACCACATAGAAATCGGCATTGATGGTGTTGAGAAACTTTTTTAACGACTTTTCAGGCAAGGCCTGTATTTTTTTTAATATGAATGGTCCCCCGGCAATTATTTTCACTTTACTATTGTGTTTTTTTATGAAATCGACAATCTCTTTTATCGGAGCCGCATCTTCATAGAAAGTGGTCGTAATGGCCACGGTGAGAATATCTTCATTCTTTAATTTTTCCGATAGTTTTTCCTTTTCTTTATTGAATGAATTTACATAATCGTAAGTAAAACCTCTTCTATTCAGATATGTACCCAGATAAGCAATGGTCGAACTGAAAATAGAACCTTTTTCTTTTGCCATGCCCCCATTTCCGTTATAATGCTTCTCTACTATATCATGTATGGAGAATGGTTCATTATTATATCGAATCCAGCTGTATTGAATAAATTTATACATCATATACAGTTCGCTGTTAAACGGCAAAAAATTAAGTATTTCCGGCAGTTTCAGCCCCTCGAACAGCTTAAGAAGCGGCTTCACACTCTTTAGCTTTATTTCGTTATAGCCAATAAAAAGACAATCCATACTTTTGTTACCTCCCTGGTTCATTTAACAAACCTTTTTAATTAGTTTTCTTGAGTACTGATATTTTTGCATTCAATTACACATATCACCGGCAGTGATAATGACACTAGAAATTTACTGAATAGATTGAGACATGGCGGCTTGTTTAAGTTTATTATAAATTTCAATACTTACACTGCGCTTTCCGGGGTCTCTTAATTTTTCTTTTACACCTGCATCAAAGGCGATCTGCATGTCCGCTACCTGGTCCTGATTCATTCCCCAGTTATAATACGCAAGGGAATCAAAGTCAAAAATCGGTGCATAAAAGGAATTTTTTATATTCATTATCGCATCATCAATAATTCTTGCCGCGGTTTTTGCATCCATTGTCGCATGCGACCAGACATGTCCCTCTCCTTTTATTTTATATTTATCCTTTTGTTTGTAAATCGGGGACGCGGGCAGGCATACCCAGGTACTCATCCGGTAAAAATTAGGCCGGTACTTCTCAATAAAATCAATTGTTTCTCTGGCTGTTTCTTCCGTTTCACCCGGAAAGCCAATAATGAATGAGGCACAATTATAAATATTATATTTATTGAGCAAATCCAGTCCTTTTATATAACCTTCGACAGTAGCTTCCTTATTCATGTTATCCAGGATTTTCTGACTCCCGGATTCAGTTCCCAATAGAACACCATCACAATTGCTTTCCTTCATTAATTCCATGGTCTCTGAATCAAGGAACTGGCAGCGCAGAAATGAATACCATTTAAAATTATATTTTTTTCTTATCATCAACTTTAAAATTTCCTTAAACCTTTTTACGGGAAAATTAAACGTATCATCAGTAAATAATAGATACTTTACTCTCCCGGTGTTATATATCATATCCAATTCTTTCTCCACAGCTTCCACACTCATTGCCTGATACTTTCCTCCTATTTTGTGGAAATCACAAAATGCACAGGAAAACTGGCAGGACACACAGGTTCTTACAATTTGTAGTGGGGTTATACTCGATGAAAAAAGGGACCAGTCAATGGTATTTTCCTCGATTTTATTTTTTTCAGGTTCAAACTCGTTCCTTTTATATTGATTATGATCTTTATAGATGATGTTCTTTATTTGATCATACGGCAAATTACCCTTTATGGCACGTAAAATCTCGGTTAATGCCGTTTCTCCCTGAATATTGACCACATAGAAATCTGCATTGATGGTGTTAAGAAACCTTTTCAAAGACCTTCGAGGCAAACCCTGCACCTGGTTCAATATGTATGGTCCTCCGGCTATTATTTTCACTTTCCTGTTGTATTTTTTTATAAAATCCACGATCTCCTTTATCGGTTCCACCTGCTGATAGAAAGTGGTAGAAATGGCCACGGTCAGAAGGTCTTCGTTTTTTAATTTCTCCGACAGTTCTTCCTTTTCTTCATTAAATGAATTGACATAATCAAAGGTAAAACCCCTTCTATTCAGATATGTACCCAGGTAGGCAATGGTAGGACTGAAAATAGCGTTACTTTTCTTTTTCATGGGGCCATTACCAAGATAATACTCCTCTACGATATTATCTATGGAGAGTGGTTCATTCTTATATCGTATCCAGCTGTAGTAAATAGCCTTGTATAACATATACAATTCGCTGTTAATCGGAAAAGTTTTAAATAGTTGCGGTAGTTTTAGCGCCTCGATTAGTTTAATAATCGACTTTACATGTTTTAACTTTTTCTCATTATAACCAATAATAAGACAATCCATAAGTTTATTTCCTCCTTGTTTAGTTTAATAAAATTCTTTTCATCAATCTTCTTGAGTATTAAAATATAATTATTGAAAAATTGATTTCTATACTGATATTTTTACCTACATTCGAAGCATATCATCAGCGGGAGTATATCAGGTGTCCGGGGAATTCGTCTATTGAAACAATTCATTTACTGCATCCTGGGTATTTGTTATAAAAATGCATTCGTTATCCTTGTTATCTCCTTTGGGATTCGGATAAAGCGGGCATTTAGATTTCTTTACTCTTGTTTATTGCAGGGCCACAGAATTATAAATTACCAGATACCTGGTATAAGTTTATATCTTGTTTCCCTGGCATATTCAGAGTAACCGGGTAATCCTTCCTGAAGGAATTTGTCTTCTTTAGAAGTACGAATAAAATAAATAATAAAGACCGCTACTGTACAGGAAAAGGCATATAATGAACCAATCATCATCGGTATGCCTATCATATTTAATAAAACAGATGTATAACCCGGATGCCGGACAATCTTATACGGACCATCCTTTATCACTTTCTGGCCTCTATCTTCCTGTATTCTCACCGTTGCTTCAAAATATCTATTTACTACCATTGCCCATGTTCCAAGCACAACACCCAGTATATATATGATGAAACCGGGAATCATTAATTCGATTGGCAGCATCGACCATTTAAACCGGTAATCCAATCCGGCAACAATATATGTTCCGAGAAAGCCAATCAGCAAGTATAAAGTTACCAATACCTTATCCCATGATTGAGTATTTTCCCTGGCCTCTGCCCTTTCATTAATGAGATCAGGATTGTATTTGATAAATAGTATCGAACCAACCAGATATGAAATTGCAGCTATACCAAAGAAAATCCATGAACGCACTATGCTTAAATTTCCTGCAGCTATGAAATATACAATCATTAAAATGATTAGCTGCAAATTTACTCTTATGATATATAGTATGCCCGACTTTTTTACTTGATTGTTATTATTACTCATAATAAACTCCTTTCTCTACTTATTGGAAATCCTGGGTTACTTGAACGATATCCTGTGAATGATAAAAATTTATATATCCTTTTCTTTTTCAAGTCCAGCCAAATTAAAAAATCCAGCAATTATAATCAAATTTAAAAACCTGTGCAAGCTTTTTATAAGGAAAGTAAAAAAAATCACAATTTGAATAAATCCGGTACTGTAATAATATGAACATGCCATATAGTTTTGCCCAGGTGAAGTATCGAAGATATTTTACCTGGGCCGTGTTTTACGATGTTTTAATGTCGTAAAATTTCCTATTTAAGACCTTAGTTTATTTATTATATCGAATTCCATTTTGTTTTGTAATCTCATTTTTACTGCGTTATTAAATGTTTTTAAAAAAGTGCGAATTTGTGCAGGAGAATATCCGCGATTATCCAATTCAGACAAATCAAAATCTAAAGCAGGTATGGCTATTGAGTTATTGATTGCAAGGTATGCTTGTTCAATTAACTCGGATGCAATCCGTGAATTCATTGTATTATGGGACCAAAATATACGGTCACCCTTGATATTATATTTTTCGGACTGCTCATATATCGGGGCAGAGCGGATACCGGACCACACATGCAATTGATAGTAGGTGGGTTTATATTTCTCTATAAACCCGACCGTATCCCTGAATGTTTCGGGTGTTTCACCCGGAAAACCGACAATAAATGAGGCAAGAGAGATTATTCCATATTCATTTAACAAATCGAGTGCTCTTCTATAATCCTCAACCGTGGTTTTTTTATTCATATTGTCAAGAATTTTCTGATGGGCAGATTCAAATCCGATCAGCACCGATTTGCATCCGCTTTCCTTCATTAACTCAACAGCCTCTTTATCGAGGGATTCTGCCCTGATAAAAGCACTCCAGTTAAATGTATATCTATTCCTGACCATGGCCCTTAAAATATTTTTATACTTCACAAGCGGAACATTAAATGTATCATCTATAAAAAGAATTCTTTTCACATTTTTTATATTCTGAATCGCATTTAACTCTTTTATTATAGTTTCCGGATTGGCAGCATAATACTTTCCTCCCAATTTGGGAAATCCGCAATATGCACAGGAAAACGGACAGGATATGGACGTACGCAGCAGAACCATATCACCTAACTTATCGGAAAAAAATTCCCAATCAACAATATTATCATCCAGCTTGTTGTATTCCGGTCTCTCCGGGTTAAGGTGATATTTGTTTCCGTTTTTATAAATAAGATTATAGATATTATGAACTGGTGAATCGTTTTTAAGTGCATATAACACTTTAGCCAAAGCGTCTTCACCCTGGGAATCGACAATATAGAAATCCGCATTTATTTTTTTAAGCAGCTTCATAAAGTCCGAATTGGAAAGACTTTGTTTTTCATTTAAAATATATGGGCCACCAACAATTATTTTTACTGTTTTATTATACATTCGGATAAACTTAATGATTTTCATTACAGGATCGCTAAAAATATAGAATGTTGTCAGTATTGCAATGGCCCTTATTTCATTCTGGCATAATCTTTTTATTAATATATCTTTCCTGTCATCAAAAGAATTTAAATAATCGAAAGTCAAACCCTTTTTTTTCAGGAATGTACCCAGGTAGGCTATTGTCAAACTAAAAATATTCTTTGAATTCGATTTGCCGCTGCCATTCCCGGAATTTCCTTTGTCATATACCATTTCGAATATTTCCGATGCACTGTATATCTTGCCTTTATACTTAATCCAGCTGTATTGAAAATATTTATACAGGACATATAGTTTTGAATTAATTGGTAATATTTTTAACAGCTTATGCAACCCGAAAAATCTGAATAGTTTAATTAAAAGGATTATAAAATTTGCAGTTCCTTTATAATGCCCTATTAACATACAATCAATCATGGTTCACTTCCTTCCTTCCTTCCTTCCTTCCTTCCTTCCTTCCTTCCTTCCTTCCTTCCTTCCTTCCTTCCCATCAAATACATGCTTCTTATCAATCTTCCCATGGAAACTTCTGGTACTTCACATAATTTATAATATTATTTATCACCCCGGGATCACTTGAAAGTCTGTCTGTTTGAGAAACAGCCATATCTTCCATTTGATTTGTTATAATCCATAATTTCCGGAAATAATCTTTTAATGTTCTAATCGTGGAACCTTCAAGTTTCGATACCCGCAAAAAATATGCTCTCATTGCTTCTTGCAGGTTTTCATTTATCTCATCAATTAAATGAGTTTCACAGGCTGTTTTTGCATTTACAGGCATAGTTGTTAATGTCATCCTGTAAGCAGTCTGAAATCCTACTCTTCTTATTAAAAATGGCAGAACCATTGATGGGAGTAACCCCCAGAGTGCTTCAGAAAGACTGAAATTTGAAGCAGGGGTTGCGATGGCTATATCGCTGGCAGCTACGAGTCCGACCCCGCCGGCTACAACAAGTCCATCTACCAGCGTTATAACGATTTTAGGTATAAGTGAGAATCTTTTCAATGTTTCCAGATAAGGACGTGAATTCGAGCCATGTTCGTTATTTTGAGTTACCGGTATGAAATCATTTTGCTCCTGTTTTTTTGCAACAGTATTAAAATCCATACCTGTACAAAAAATGCCTTTCTGTCCTTTCAGTACAATAACCCTACATTGATCATCTTGTTCTGCCGTGTCGAGTACATGATTAATTTCAATTAATAATTCTGCATTAATACTATTGCGTTGATCCGGCCGATTAATAGTAATGGCAATCTCCCCTGCTGTTTTATTAACTAATATAGTTTTATATTCCATAATAAATTTTTTTCACCTCATATTTTTGTATTCATAATTCTTAAAAAGGATAATCCGGTATAAAAGGATAATACAAAACAGATTATACCGGTAACCGGCATAGACTGATTACTGGTTGGGTTTTTCCAATAAAATATCTTCTATTACTAATGCATCAAGACCACTGGTAAAAAAAACAGCTAAAGCATCTTCTAAAGAATGAATTATTGGTTTTCCCATGACATTAAAACTTGTATTTAACAAAACAGGTACCCCTGTTATCTTGAAGAATTCCTCGATTAATAAATAATATTTTTCATTCCATTCCTTTTTTACCGTCTGTAGCCTTCCCGTTAAATTTTTATGGACTACCCCGGGAATTTTATCCATCACTTCATTTCTATAACGTAATGTCCTTTCCATATAAGGAGACTCCTGGTAATTCTCAAAATAATTCTCCCCGTATTCATGCAGGATAGAAGGGGCAAATGGCCGGAATTCCTCCCGGAATTTAATCCTGGAATTAATCTTCTCTTTACAATCTTTCATTCGCGGATCTGCAAGGATCGATCTGTTCCCCAATGCCCTTGGTCCAAACTCTGCACGCCCCTGTATCCACCCTATAATTTTTCCTTCCGACAGCAACCTGGCTGCCTTTTTATGTATTTCCCCGGGATAACGACTTGTGTACCTGTCAAGTCCGCTAAAGCTCTGAAAGTTTTTAATTGTATCTTTTGATAATTCCGAGCCCAGATAGGGGGGTTGAAAAACATTTGCCGGCATACAATCGGGATTATCTTCATAATAAGCAAGTAAAGCCGCACCTATCGAATTCCCATCATCCGCGGGTGCACTGAATATGTATGCGTGCTTAAAAGGTGTGTGAGTAGTTATGCTTCCATTGGCCCATGAGTTTAAGAAGACCCCGCCGCCAAGTAATAATGTGTCAGTATCCACCAGTTCATACAGGTTGGTTAAATATGCAAATAATAGTTCACAGAATACCACCTGTCCAGTATAGGCCATATCTGCCATCTCAATTGCAGGCTGGCCGGGTTTCCTTTTGTATGAATAGAGTTTGCGAAGGCACTGATTATAGGTAAGGGGTTTGCTGGATACTATATTCAGACCATTTACGTTTAACATTGATTTCATAATATCATAATACATATTGTCAAGGTTTCCGTATGCGGCCAATCCCATTACTTTCCATTCCTCTCCTTTGAAATAACCAAAACCGCATATATCACAAATAACCATGTAGAACATTCCCAGGCTGGCAGCCATAAAATCGTAATCTTTATCCTCTTCCAGGCTTATTATTTTCCCATTTTTATAATTGAAGCTGTGGGTTGAACTTTTTTCTCCATAACCATCTATGACAGCACATACCCCCTCATTATACGGGGCAGTATAGCAGGCGGTGGCGGCATGGGTTAAATGATGATCATAACGTTTTATAATAAAATTAATATCCTTCTTCCATCCCTCTAATTGACTTAATTCATACCGGAGAGTTTTATTGGCCTGGGTCATTGCTCTCATTTGTGATGATATGGCAAATTTCCGGAAAGCGAGTTTATCAACAATTAAATCGGGCACATGACCGCTGCTGTCTTTCCACGCATTTTCTTCTTTATCCAGAAGATCTATGGCCTGGTGAACCACATTTTCTGCATCATTACTCCAGGTATGGGCAACAACCAATTCTGATCCGGGTTCGCAATAGTGCTGTATAAGTTTCCCCGTCCGGAGAAATTGATCGGCCGTGCTGTTGATAGCTCTTTTATTTTGCAGGTACCTTTCGGTTGCCTCTGCAAAAACAATCTCTCCCTTTGAATTGACAATACTTATTGAACTATCATGAAAGCTATTTGCAATTCCTATGTAATTTCTTTTCATAAACTCCCTGTCTTTACTTCTTATTATTATTTTATTTCAGTAATAGCCTGGTAATAAATTCATCAATAATCATGTATAAGGATTCCCTATATTAATTCATTCTCCCTGATATATTTATCATATATTCTTGCCATGTCCGAAAATAAAGGGCATTCGATTCCTGAACCATTTAACGATTCTGTAAAATGAGTATTATCAAAAAACGGGGTCTTGAAAGGAAGCCCCCATCTGAAAACGATCTGTAAAGGCAGCAAAGACCTGTCGGAATTGGATTCCATAAATTTCAGGAAAGCCTGCCGCCAGCGCTCCCCATCGATAATTTCAATATTATAATTTAGTGAATTAAATGTATTGAAAATATCATTCCAGGTGAGATTTTCCGGGCTCATCATCGAAAATAGCTTGCCATCGGATTCCGGTTTTAAGGAAATGTAAACCACTGCTTTGCTTATATAATCAACCGGGGCGATAAAAAACGGCTCAGTAATATCCGGTGCCAAATTCATTTTCATACAGACCTTGATTATTAACCAGACAAAATCTTTTTGATTAATAAAACCGGTATGCATATCGCCGCCAATATATGGTAACCGGTAAATACTCATTGGTACTCCCCGTTTACCGGCTTGCTGAACCAGCTTATCCGATACCCATTTTGTTTTTATGTACCCAAGGGGGGATGTCATATTCTCTAAAGGATGGTCTTCGCTAATAATTTCCTTACTTTTAAAATCTGCTATATTGAATACATTCACATTGGAAATATAATTTATTTTTTTTATTTTTTTTGTCATGGCAAGTTTTATCAATTCGATTGTCGGTTTTACATTACTGGGGGTTAATTGTTGATAGGGTAATAAAAAGTTGATCAGTGCTCCATTATGATAAATACAGTCCACCTGTTCAGCAAGCAGTTCCCATTCATCCTCCGATAATCCAAGCCGGTCTTTCTGAAAATCTCCTGTAAGGGGTATAATTCTGTTTTTATACCCATTATCCCATATTAAAAATTCTTCCAGCTTTTGCTGAATTCTTTTTAATCCCTCCTCTTTATTTTCCGCTCGTACCAGGGTGAAAATTTTTGCATCTGATTGTTTGATAGTCTCTGAAAGCAAGTGAGATCCAACCAATCCGGTTGTCCCGGTAACCAGAATGTATTCCGGTTGTTTCTGATAGGTTCCAATACCATCATCAGGTGAAATTTTTTCATCAAGTATTGCATCCTGATACCATGGTTCTTTAAGTTCTTTCCTGTTTATTTCCATATCATTATCCTTACATTAAAAATAATTTCTTTAATATCTCAATAACATCCCGCTTGCAATAATTCCATCTCCGGTTCCTGCAAACAGGAATATATCATTTCGTTTTAATTTTCCCTGCTTTACATTTTCATACAATGCCATGGGATATGAGGCGGCACCGCACAGACCCTGGGTGCTCATCGTATTATAAACCTTCTGCTCCTCAAAAAAAATACCGGGTGAAAGGGCAGGCTGTTGCAGGATTGCTACATTAATATCACTCACGTTAAAGTCTTTGATAACTTTCTTAATAATTTTTTCCGTGTATTCTATACTCTTTTGCTTAAATAATTCCCAGTTAATCTGTAAAGCAATATCCTCTGGTTTTGTAAGTTTTTCCTGAAAGGCAGTAAGTCCATATTTTGAGATTATCATTGTAAGATAATCACTGTATGACTCCTGTACAGAGTTAAGCACGGAACTTGATTCCCCTTTGCCCGCCCTGGATACAACGACAGCACCTGCACCATCTCCAAAAACAGCATATGCTCCGATATTCCGCGGATCCAGCATTGCAGACATTATTTCCGAAGAAACAATGAGAATAGTATTGTATCGTTCAGTTGAAAGTAAATGAACACACACATCCAGCGCCGAAATAAAACTCTGACAGCCTGATTGTATGGTAAGTGAAGGAATACCCGAATCTCCAAATCCCAGCTCTTTTTGAACAAGCGGACCGCCATCAGGTACCTTCTGTTCAAAACTCATCGAGGCATTAATAATAAGATCAATGTCAAAACTATTAATCCCGGCATCTTCCATGGCTTCACGGGCCGCGATGGCGCCCATCAAGGATTGGGTTTCATCTTCAACCCATCGCCGGGTGGTTATTCCGATATTTTTCTTGCACCAACCGGCTTTGAGTCCGCATTCTTTTTCAATCGTACTGTTTTTAATTATCCGCGCTGGCTGGTATCTTCCTATTCCCGTGATTTTGATGGGACAGGGATACTTCATACCCTTCATTCCTCCTCCATATTTCATTTAACTAATGTGTATTATTTTAAACCTTATCCTGTTTCTTGCAGTGTAAAGCATACTTATTCAGGTGTTAATACTTTAAGAGTATTCCATAGATCGAAAAACCCGCGCCCATCCCGTGCAGCAATGTTAAATCTCCCCGGTGTAATAATTTGTTTTTAACAGCTTCATACAAGGCCATGGGATATCCAACAGCGCCTATATTCCCGGACCAATCAATAATTCTTATAATTCTACTCGCGGGAAACATCAGTTTTATCATATCAATCGCCAAACGGGAGGCCTGGTTGGGGATGACTACTTTAATGAGATTCCGCTTGAGAGGTAATAATCTGGAAAAAAAGTCCCGGTTATACTTCACCCCTTCCGCCTGCATGGTTTGCGAATCAAACTCGAAATAAAAATCCTCTGAAAAGACATTTTTACTGAAAAGCATTTTTTTCCCGGATTTGCCGGAAAAACCACCAACACCTGTTGCGCGGCTATATGTTTCCATTCTTGCGGCATAGAGGCATGATTTTTCCGTTTCGGATGAACGTGTCAATACCATTGCGGCCGCCGCATCACCCATCATACTGTAAAGCATGGGATCCTTGTTATTAAGACCCGGTGAAGAAACTAGTGCAGATACTACCAGGATATTCTTGTATCTATCCGTTAATAAGAGGCAGGAACTTAAGTCCAGGGCAAAAAGACAGCTCATGCAACCACAATTAATGCTGAAACATTCAACATTTTCCCTTTCTATCCCTAACACCTTTTTAATTTGAAGTGACTGATCCGGCACCACACAATCAAAAGAATTGGATGCATTTATTATCAGATCTATATCATTTTTAGCAAGATGTGCATCTTTTATTGCCTCCTCGGAAGCCTGCTTACACATATGAGTTATATTTTCATCAGCTATCCAGCGCCGTTCACTGATCCCTAGTTTCCTTGTACACCATCCCTCCTCCAGATCACAATTTGCTTCTATTTCACTATTAGGGATAATCCTCTCCGGCAAATACCTGCCTAATCCTGCAATTTTCAAGGGTTTTGAGTTTTTATTTTCTGTATTCGTCATAGTTAAACCATAATTAAAATATTTATTATACCGGATATCAATCCTCTCGTGGATTTTATTTCAGATGCGTATATTCAATACGGAATTTTGAATCCTCATTGATAAACTCTTTGCGTCTTTTCCTGTTAAAGGGGTGACATATCCATTCAAAGGAAGTGTTCTTTAGCCGTTCATCTTTACAACCACAACATGACATCTTTACACCATATTCCTCGCATATTTCTCTGAAATGTTCAAATTTCTTAATCTTTACATCATAAGGAATGGAAAAAAGTTCCTGGTCCGATATAGTAGGTGTCTTTTCCGAGAGAGATTCTGCGCACGCTCTCATATTCTTGATTCCTTTCCATCTCTCTATCATTCCTTTTGTAAGGATTACATATCCGAAAACTGCCTCTTTAACCCCCAGGGAACTCACATCATTGAGTATTCTGATAATATTCTCATCATGATCATCGATCAGGGGAAGCAGGGGATCAATTCTTACCGCGAGATTCCCGAGTCCTTCAATAGCAGAAAGTTTCTGTAAATTTTCGAGCCGCCTGTTGTATGAAGGTGCCCCGGGTTCTATAATCCTGTTCCGTTCATCATCAGCATTTATCAAACCTATCTGGATATGCATTAAATGCGGTTTTCTTTTCATTTCCTCAAGGACTTCATCATTGAATATACCCTTGGAAATAAAAAACACATTTACATCATTATCAAGTAATTTGTGTAGTGCCTTTACTGTTGATCTTATGAGTGTTTCATTTCCCAGAGGATCTGATGAGTATGACATATAAATGACAGGGGGAAATTCCTTTTGCATAAGAAATTTATCCAGTTTTAACGGGATGGTGTCTCCTTTATATTGAGGGTTATGAAGTTTATATACTTTCATTTCTAATGGAGAAAATAAACAGTATAAGCAGTGATGAGAGCAGCCCAGTGATAAATCCAGAACATAGCCTTTACATGCATTCGGTTCATATCTTATATGTGCCTGTAGATCCTGTGAAATTCCCCAGATAATCTTTTTTTCCATCTTTTACTCCTGTTAATGCGATAAACAGATAAATAATAGTTACCTGTTTATTCCTTTATTTACCTGTTACTTTCAGGTATTCGCTAATCAATTGACAAATGGTATTTACACTCATCATTTTCCCGCTATAGTTCGCATATGCTTCATTTAAAAAGCCTTCATAATTAATAGGTTCTGCATCTGTGCCCAAAAAGACTTCCTGGATTTTCAACATTGTATCGATTATATCTATGGAATCAAAAGAATAATCTTCTACAATTGAATGATCCATTTCTATTTCTCCCAATATCTTGGTGGGCGCCACGGTTTTCAAGATCTTTTTAATCTGTTCAAAAACCTCTTCTTCTGTCCAAACTTTCCTGGTTTCAATATCCATTTTTTCCTCCTTTACGATTTTTTTTAACCAGAATGAGAATTGCAAGGAAAGGTATCATATATCCGTTACGGGATTATGATACACCTGGTAAATTATTCATTACTCATTATTTTTTCCCTGTTTTTTTTAACCAGGTCCTTTATAAATTCTCCAAATGACGAACTGTGCATAAGTTTTTCAGGATCTGCCTGAAAGTCATATTTTTGATTAATCGTTCCTATCAGTTCCCCGACCGATATCAGGTCAAATCCATTATCATCAATCTTAAGCTTTCCCTGTGCCAATTTTAAGATATCCCCTTCGATTTGTTTATAATACAGCCATATATCTTTTTCACTTTTTCCTTCCATTTTTATGGAATTTTTCGTCTTAATTGCTTTATCCGCCACCACCGGGGCAAGGGTATCTGTATCGTTCCTTTTATTTCCTTCATCATTATTATGAGATTGATTCATTTTATCTTTGAAATAGTTACCCATCTGGTTACTATAATTGTTATACAAGCTCTGGGCCAGGGATGTTACCGTAATCTTTTCATCTTCAAAAAACATTTCCGTTGCGCTGTCAATTCCGTATGTGTCATTTATTTGTTTTATAAACTCAATCATTGTTATTGATGTAAAACCGTAATCTATTAGAGCACCCGAGTAATCCAATTCCGATTTCTTTAATTTCAGTAATGTACAAATAACTGTGGCTATGTGATTGCAGAGTACCGGTATAACAGACATATTATTCGTCTCTTGTTTTTCTTTGTCATCTTTTATTGGAACAGTTTTATTTTTTTCATCCATACCATGCAATGGTTGTTTTATGCAAAAGTTATTTAAGCGTACCTGGATATTACCTGTTGAATCTGCAACCAGGATATTAAAAAGCCTGAATGAAGCATCGGTTTTTGTTTTTTTTGAGAAAGTGGCATAAACAACGCATTTCCTTGTTAATGGACTTACCAGTACTGCTTCCTTAAGAGAGAATGACAGATATGGCCTTCCGGGAGGATCATTTGTCGTATTAATCAGCAGTCCCGTAACGGTCTGGAGAGCCGCATCCATCAGAGAGGGATGCAGGACAAACTTATCAAGATCAGGGTATCCTGCCGGGAGTTCAAGCTCTGCAAGTGCTTCCGTATCATTATAATACATCACTTTCATTGCCTGAAGGCCGGGACCGATAAAGAATAACCTCTCCTGGTACCCCTTGTAACAATCTGCACCTTTGATTTGTCTGTTACATTGCTTTTTTATCCCTTTCAGATCAAGCCTGTTATCCGGGGAATTCTCTGTCTGTTCCGCAGGTAAAAAGACTAAAGTCCCGGTTGCATTCAATTCTTTATTATTACCTGCTGTATGGATGGAAAAGGTTTTATCCCCGGTGTCTGATGAAAGTTCCACTTCTATATCCAGTGCCTGTTTATCTACCGTAATCGGGTTTATCCAGAATAAATCCTTTATTGACTGCACTTTTTTATTCCCCAGGATTTCAGCAGCCATCCGTGCCATTTCCAGATACACAACACCCGGCAGCATTTTTTTTCCATATACAACATTATCCCGTAAGAAAAACTCTGCCCCGGTCAGTTTCACTCCCATTACATTTTTACCATTTTTTGATTTATTAATACCGGTGAGGAGATCGTTATTATCTCCCGCAATGTCGTTTGTATTTGAAACAGCTTTCGTATTTTGATGTGCAATATTCGTTAAGTTCCTATTGTCGTGTAAATCAGGCGGGTTATAAACAATCCAGTACCTGTCTTTTTTAAATGGATAGGCAGGCATTGATATCTTTGTATACCCGGAATTCGTATAAAAAAGATCCCAGTTTATTTCCACACCTTTACTATAAAAATCACCAAGCGCCATAAGCATTTCCCCGGATTCAGTTTCCGTGTATTGTTTCCGTGATATCTTATCGATTAAATAGTTGACGGTCTCTTTTGCCCCGTAGCCATGATCCACAGGAACATCGTTTTTATTAATAAAACAGCAGTCATTAGCCTGGCCATTTTTAATACTCATAAGTTTATTTTTCAGATCCTGGATACCGGCACATACGATAGCACAACGATACTTGAAATGGTTCCTGCACGTGCTCAGGGTGCAGGCAATATCTCCAATATGTTTGTCCTTACCATCACCGTCCAACCATGTTTGCAGGTCATGTATTTTATCTTCCAGTACCCCGGCATCTTTCGCTGACAGCAGAATAAGGTAGTATGGCAGGTGACAGGTAGTCATGGTTTTCTTTGCCGGTGGCGGTTCTTCGATTATCATATGGACATTGGTGCCGCTGAATCCAAAAGAACTGATAGCAGCACGTCTGGGTAACCCGGCTTTCCTCTCCCAGGGGTGTAGTGTGGTGTTTACAATAAATGGACTCTCTTCAAAGTTTATATGCATATTCGCTTTATTAAAATTTATTGTTGGCGGGATCATCCCGTTTTTTAATGAGAGCAATACTTTGATTAATCCGACCACGCCTGATGCTGCCGAGGTATGTCCAATATTGGATTTAACAGAACCGACCCTGCAGTAATGCTTTTTTTGTGTGTACTTTTTAAAAGCCTGTATAAGAGCGTCCATTTCAATCGGGTCACCCAATTTCGTACCGGTTCCGTGACACTCGACGTAGTCGATCGTTTCAGGATTGATGTTTGAATTTTCATACAAATCAAGTTCCAATTCTAATTGGGATTGAGTACTTGGAGCGGTTATTCCATTTGTCTTTCCGTCCTGGTTGGTACCTGAACCCTTGATAACTCCATATATTGTATCTCCATCTTCAATCGCTTTATCCAGCAGTTTAAGCACTATTACCCCGACACCTTCCCCGGGGACAAACCCATCTGCCGAATCATCAAAGGTGCTGCATTTCCCTGAAGGAGAGAGCATCCCGCTCCGGCACATGCTTAAGTATGGATTTGCCGTCAGATAAAGAGTCACACCACCGGCTATCATCATATCGGATTCCCCGTTTATCAGACTTCTGCATGCAAGGTGGGTTGCGACAAGTGAAGAGGAACAGGCAGTATCGACCGAAAGGGCAGATGCCTTCAGGTTCAGAAAGTATGCACCCCGCGCTGCTAAAATCGAATGGGCGTTGAACAAGTGAGGCGGATATTCATTGGATGTCATCACACCAGCGAAAATTCCGCATCTGGTATTATCGAGTTTTTCAAGGGTATAACCGGCATCCTCTAATGCCCTCCAGACTTCCTGCAAAAATAACCGCTGCTGCGGATCCAGTATCTCTGCTTCAGCCGGGGATATATTAAAGAAAAGCGGATCAAACTTATCCACATCTTCTACAAAGCCACCCCATTTGCAATAAATTTTATCAGGGGCATTCCTGTCCGGATCATAATATTTTGTTATATCCCAGCGTTCAACAGGCACCTCGGTAACAGAATTAATACCGTTTTTAAGGTTTACCCAGAATTCCATGCTGTTATTCGCGCCCGGGTAACGAAGGGCCATACCGATAACTGCTATATCTTTCCAGCCGCAGACATCATTTTTATTCGCCGTATTATTTTCTGTTACGACCGGTGTATTCATCACTGCTATTGAAGATGGTTTTTCCAGTTTAATCGGATCTGATGGCAGATTTATTTTCACAGGTTCTTGTGACTCTTTGCTTTTTGAGATTAAGAGCTTTGCCAGTTTAGTTAAAGTGGAATAATCATAAAGCACTGTTGCTTTAATACTGATTTTCATTTCATCCTTGATTTTTTTTACAAACTCAACACCGAGGATTGAATCCAGACCAAGTTCCATAAAGGCCTTATTTTCATCTATTCCGGATGGTTCTTTATAAAGAACAGCGCCAAGCATTCTTTTCAGGTTGACGATGATTTCCGTTTCATCAAATCGACTTGATGATTCCGAAGGTTTGGTAACGGTTTTTGTTACATGAGAATCATTAAGATGAACGTTTTTAAGTGTTAATTTTTTCGGAAAGCCAGAGAGGTTATCTTTGTTATCCGGGTGATCTTTTTCCAGGGGGGCTTCCCCGGTTTGAATATTTTCATCAAACCAGTATACCTGCCTTTCAAAGGGATAGGTGGGTAAATGAACGCGATGAACATTATTATGAGAATGAATTATATTCCAATCAATAATACTTCCTGTAACATAATGCCTGGCATACTCATGGAGATTATGGGCCGGTAACAAGGTTTCCGTATCCTTTCTTTCATGCTGTCCGGAAGATTTATGAAGTATCACTGAACCGGTATAAATATCATTTCCCTGTTTCCCTGCAAGAAAGAGCCGGATTTTTTTGCAGAGATCATCAATATCTTTCACCACCATGGCCAGGCGTTCTTCCATATGTTCACGGCCTGTTTGAAGGGTATATGCCATGTTTGCAAGCGAAATGGTACCGGCACTATATTGATTTTTGTAGTCAAGATTGCCTTGAGAAAGATACGCAGCCAATAGATTGATTGTCGGATACTGGTGAAGGAGAGCGGTAGTTATGGAGACATTTAATTCACTATTTACAAGCCATGCCAGTGATGACAGGGTAATCATGTCAAATCCATATTCAGTATATTCCAGTTCGGGATCTACCTCATCACTATTTATTCCAATAATACGGCAGACATTATTTATAAGACATTTCTTTATATCTTCAATGGATATATCTATCCTGGTATCTGATTGATTATCCGGTCCCGGACTCAGGAAATTGAGAAATTTTTGCGCATATTCTCTAAGCCGGTCCTTATTCCTGGCAGATAAAACGATAAGCCGGGGAGCATCCCGGTCTGCCGGTTTAAAAGTATTTCCCTGGTACTCTTCCAGCACTATATGCGCATTTGATCCCCCGTAACCAAAGGAACTGATACCTGCCCGTCGTGGTACCGGTTTTCCCGTTTTATCCACAATATGTTCCCATTCTTTTGTGCGATGAACAATGTAAAAAGGGCTTCCTTTTAAATCAATATAGGGATTTAAGGTATTATAATTGATTGATGCCGGTATTTTCTTATTCTTCATTGCCATGATAACCTTGACGACACCTGCAATCCCGGCTGCGGCCTCCAGGTGCCCGATATTTGTCTTGACAGATCCAAGGCCACAGAAAGGTTTTGCCGGTTCGGGTTTTCCCGATTGTAAAAAAAGTTCTTTAAAAGCCTTTTTAAGTCCATTTATTTCAACCGGGTCTCCTAAGGTGGTACCGGTACCATGTGCCTCTATATAGGTGACAGTGTCGGGCTCGATCCCTGCGCGGCGGTACACCTCCACAAGCAGGCGGGCCTGTGCATTGGCATTGGGCGATGTTAATGACTTGGCCCGTCCGCCATGGTTCACCATAGTGGATGTAATACATGCATAGATATCATCCCCATCCTGCTCCGCTTTACCAAGCGATTTCAGTACTACCAGTCCGGCGCCTTCTCCTCTCACATATCCGTCCGCATGGCTGTCAAATGTCTTGCATTTCCCATCATCACTTAACATACCGGCAGCATAAAAGGTATTAAAAAGAGTGGGGCTGGTAATGACATTGACACCTCCTGCAATTGCTATTTCACATGTACCTGAGCGGATCGCTTCAATACCGCGGTGAATAGCAACAAGAGAGCTGGAACAGGCGGTGTCTATCGGTTCACTCGGACCATGAAAGTCATATTGAAAGGATAACCTGTTGGCACGAATCGAATTGGATATTCCCAATGAACCGGTTGCATCAATGGTTATGGAGTTCTTTAATAATAGGTCATAATAATCCGAGCTGGATACCCCGATAAACATCCCTACATTCTTTCCGGCAAGTTCTCTGGGGTTATAACCCGCATCTTCGATGACCTTCCAGACAGACTCAAGCAATATTCTCTGCTGCGGATCCATTATTTTTGCTTCGCGCGGGGAGATGTGAAAAAAATCAGGATCAAATTTGTCTATTTCTTTCATAAATCCGCCGTATCTTGCCTGTTTGATCCCGGCCAGCCATTTTGCCCTTGATCCTGGTATTCCTGTTACCAGATCCTTTTCTTCTTCAATGTTCTTCCAGAATTCTCCCGCATCTTCTGATTGCGGCATTATTGCATGCAATCCGATAATCGCAATGGATTCCTTTTCTGTTATATCCGGTTTCTGAATTTGATCAGCCTGACCGGGTCCGGCAGGGTTAAATCTATTTTTGATTTTACCGGTTGTGACCGTAACTGGTTGCTCAAATGGGGTTCCCGATTTCACTGTTTTTTCATAATAAAGATTAAATTCCTGTTTATATTCATTTATCAGATATGTTGCCAGCGCCCTGATCGTGGGGGCATCCAGCTCAAAAAAAACTGCCGGGGTCAATTCCAGGTTGTATTTATAATTTATTTCATTTGTATAGGCGGTAATGGCAACAGAGTCAAATCCGAATTCCTGAATATCATCATCCGCACCTATGGTATCTGAATTAATATGGGCTAATTTTAAGGCAAGCTGGATTAAATCATTTAAGATGGTATTTACATTAACACCGGTCTTATTAAAATTATTGTCATTTACCCCATTGTTTTCAACTCTATCATTCTTCATATCCAATCCCCTGGAAAATCCAAGAACCTGATTGATCTTTTGGGGATTTCCGTAAAGAACGGCAAGTGTTCCCTTCCCGTAGCATAGTGCATTGTTAAGTGCCTCTATTCCTGCTTCACCGGGAAGGGGAAGCATACCGCTGAGCTTTTCCGTCAATTTCTGATATTCCTCATTCACCCGCATACCACCATCACGCCACAGTGGCCAGTTCACGGCGATTAATGCCGTCTTTACATCCCGGGCAGCGATTAACCACTCGGTGAAATTATTTAGAAAACTGTTTGCGTAAGCATAATCGCTCTGTCCCGCATTTCCGAGCAGGGCGGCTGTAGAGGAGAAATACATGATAAAATCAAGGGTCTCATTCTTTAATGCCTCATAGAGAAATACAGTCCCGTATACCTTTGGTGCTAAAACGGCATCGATTTCCTCGGCGGTTTTATTTTGTATATATGAATCCCTGTTTATACCCGCACAGTGAAATACCCCGTCAATACTCCCGTATGTCTTTTTTATCCCGGAGATTATTTTCTTTGCACCATCCTTCGTCGCTATATTTATATCCATGTATTCAGCTTCACCGCCTGATTCCCGGAGTTTTTTTAATTGCGTCATTATCCTGTCATTTACGGGTGAACGGCCAACCAGCAAAAGACGGCTATGATAATGTTCTGCCAGGTACCTGCTTATTATATTTCCAAGACCACCCATTCCACCTGTTATAAGATAAGTGCCTCTCTGTTTTAAGATTATCCGGGGTTTATCAGAGCTATTAAATTTTATTTCTTTCAGATTTTTTACAAACCTCTCGCCATTTTGATATTTTATTTCACTATTGTTGCCGGAGTCCAGTTCGTTTTTCAGGTATGTAAGAGAAGTCTTTACATTATCATCAACGGCAATTGATTTAAAACTTATCTTTTTATTTTCGTGATATAAACACGCGGCAAATCCGCTGATGGATGCATAAACCGGATTCCCTGTACTCCCGGACAGGGGGTGAATAAAGATCACTTTTATGGGAATTTTATTTTTTTTATTAATCAATTCCCTGGTTAAAAAAGTCAGCGAATAGAGACTTGTTTTGACCTGCTTTTCAATTTGTTCTTCAGACAGGTCAAAAACATCCCTGCACCATGAATGAATAATAATCGACGGTTTCATGCCATTCTTTATTATTCGTTGAAATAACTCCTTATAATCATCCGGTTCAAACGGACGTATTTTATAATCATCATGGTGAGAGCAGGTAAAGGAATTACCCGGTTTAACCTGGATTATCCTGCATTTTAAAAAGGTGTCATCCGATTCCAGGGCATCTTTCACATAATTGTTATTTTCAAATACGATTATATTTTCCCCTGAGATGGCTGGCTGGTCTGCAAGAGGCTGTTTAACCCATTCCACGCCCGAATAGACGAGCTGGCAGGAAGCGTTTTGATGAAGGGTGCGGATTCCCGGGCCCTCTATCGCTTTATCCCCGTTTTTCAGTTCTTTTAAACAAAAATCTTTAATGGCAATGAGTACGGATCCTTTATCATCCGTGATTGTAATATCATACTTTTTTATTTGAGGTTCTTTTTCCTTTTGATCCCCTGATACTTTTAAGTACACATAGCATGTATTTTGCAATGGTTTGTACATTTCCAGGCTGCCTAAAAGGAAAGGCAGGCGTGGTCCTTCGGATTCACTTTTCTTACTCATCATTACACCCATTACTGTCTGGAATGCCCCATCCAATAATGACGGATGTAATACAAAGTCCCGGGCTGCGATATCTGTTGTTCCCGGGAGTTCTATTCTTGAAAGGGCCTCTTTTTCATAAATATACAGTTCTTTTATCGGTCTGAAACTTTCGCCATAAGCAAAACCCGATTTCTTAAAATAGTCATAACATTCATCCCCATCCAGGTATGATACTTTTCTCTTTTTTAATGCTTCGATATCAATCCCTTTTAAAGGAGCCGGCATGAAATTTTCATAATATAATCTGCCCTGGGAATGGATAATTTCTTCCTCACCGGAATCCTGGCTGAATACCGTATAATCCAGATACTCATCGGCCGGAAAAATACTGATATGTATGGTAATCCCATGGGTTGCCATAACAGGTTTTGTCCATACCACATTACTGATACGTCTGATGTGTCTCGTACTGCCAAAAAATCCCGCTGCCCTGGCCATTTCCATATGAACGGCCCCGGGCATGACTTTAAGACCATTTATGATATGATCGGTAAGATAAAATTCATTTCCTTTGATATCGGTACTGAATTTTTCACGTTCAATGGTGGATGTATTTTTATGAACAAGTGGGTGAAGATATGGGGATTGTTCCCGTGAAACCGGCAGGGGAACGGTAATGGGAACAGGAGTTTCTTCCTTGACTTCAAACCAGTATTTATCCCGTGCAAAGGGGTATACAGGCATGGATATCTTCTTGCAGGAAATCCCGTTATAAAGGAGCCTCCAATCAGCATTATATTTCTTTACGTATAACTCCGCGATTTTATTTAACCGGTTGTAATAATCCGTTGCGTCATTGGTTGTGCTGTCCAGTTCATTTACCAGCTTTACTATTTCAGCTTTTAATCCCGGGGATGGATGTGCTTTATCAGTGTCAGTACTGCTTAATACATTTTTAGCAGGTTTGTGATTCATTACGGAGTCTAATTCCTTTGCCAGATCCTCATAATCCTTCACAATACAGGCAATACGGTATTTCATATGACTTCTGCCGCAGTTCAGGGTATAACAGATATTCTTCATGGGATACTCTTTCCCATTATGCTCAAGCCAGGGAATAAGGTCTGATATCTTCGTCTCCAGGGCTGCTTTCGTCCCGGCCGATAACAACACCAGGTGATATGGCGATGATTCCAATTCTTCCGGATTCGCAATTCCAGGGGGTTCTTCCACTATCAGATGACAGTTTGTGCCACTGAATCCGAATGAACTGATCGCGGCCCGCCTGGGAATCCCTTTTTCAGTATTCCAGTTTTTAACCCCGGTATTCACATAAAAAGGAGTGGAGTCAAAATTTATATGGGCATTCTGCTGTTTGTAGTTCAGGGATGGAACGAGCATCTTATGTTTGAGACAGCATAATACCTTTATTAGACTGGCAATGCCGGCGGCAGGCATGGAATGACCGATATTTGTTTTCACCGAACCGATTGCACAGAATTGCTTTTTATTTGTAAATTGTTTAAAGGAATCGGTTAAAGCGTGGATCTCAATAGGGTCTCCCAGTTTCGTACCTGTACCGTGGGCCTCTATATAACTGATTGTTTCAGGATTTATATTCAGGTGTTTGTATAATTTATTCTCTAATGCAGTCTGGGAGGATGCACTGGGGGCAGTAATACCGGAAGACTTCCCATCCTGGTTGATCTCTATCCCTTTGATAATCCCGTATATATGGTTCCCATCCTTGAGTGATGCTTCATAACTTTTAAGCACAACAACCCCGACTGCTTCACCAATGACGGTACCATCAGCATCATTATCAAAAACCATACACCGTCCTTTTGGTGAAAACATATTGAGTTTATCAAGACTCAAAAACATGAGCGGGGTTGACATAACCAGGACCCCCCCGGCAATGGCGATCTCGCTATTTTTCTGCCGGAGACTCTGGCATGCCAATGAAACCGCAACCAGGGCCGAAGAACAGGCAGTGTCTATTGCTACAGCAGGACCTTTGAGGTTTAATATATATGCTAATCGTGAAGCAAGGATAGAATTACTGCTCCCGGTAGGTACATATGGATTGATTTCACCGGGATAGTTTTTCATATAATCCCCTTCCTGGCAGCCAACAAAAACACCACACTCCTTTCCGTTCAGTTCAACATCAGAATAACCGGCATCTTCCAATGCTTTCCAGGCTTCCTGCAAAAATAACCGCTGCCTGGGATCCATCATTTCCGCTTCTTTTATAGATAATCCAAAAAAGAAAGGATCGAATTCATCAATATTAGATAAAAAACCTCCCCAATGACTGGTTGGTTTTGTATTTGTGAACTGGGGATTCGCTTTTAAAAAGCTATCCCATCTCCATCTCTCTTTTGGTATATCCTTGATTGAGTTTTTACCTGCAACCAGGTTATCCCAGAATTCGTTTATGTTTTTTGCACCAGGAAACAGTCCCGACATGCCAATGATTGCTATTTCACCTTTTGACACGTCCGATGGATTCCCGCTTTTATCATTATCATCAGGTATGTTCACAAGAGCGGCAGTGCCCTTTGATTTATTCACCGGTCCAGGTTTATCCGGAATAAAATCTGTGTTCTGGTTCAAGAGTAAAGATTTGATCAGGCCAGCGGCTTTTCCCGGGGTAATTTCCCCCTTCATGACCCGTTGTAAGATTTTATGCCTTTCATGAGTGACATTCATAGTTAAAATTCCTTTTTAAATAACATTTCATTAAAATAACAGCAATAACCAGTGTATAATCTATTGTAATGCCTTTATCTGCTGATCTACCGTTTCTATATCCATCAAGCCACGTTTCATCTGCTCTAAAAGTGTGCATAGTTTCTCCTCGAGAGGGTCTTCGTTTTTTTGCAAAGGAGTATAGTTTATGTTAAAATTATTTTTTATGTAGTGAGTAAGTTGATTGATCGTTGAATAATTGAATAGCTCCGTGGATCTTAACTGTATACCAAGCTCTGTATTGATTTTATGGACTATCTCGATTGCCAGAACAGAATCCACACCAAGATCAGAGAACGCCGTATTCCCGCTCATTTCATCAGGATTAAGCTTTAATGATGAACAGAGAATCCGGGCTATCGTAAGTGAAATAAAATCTTCACTATCAACTTCAACTGAATTCTCCTGTACTTGCGTGCTGGACAAATCGTGCACCGGTTTATTTTCGGTATCATCATTTTTTGCCTGTACGTTGCCATTTTCCTGGACGTTTTTATCCAGTTTAAGCATCATGATCTGGGGACCGGGGTTTGCCAAAATTCTCTGTATTGCCTCCATTCCTTCTCCGGTTTCGATAGCAAGAACATTTCTGGCTTTGAATCTTTTTTCATACTCTGCAGATGATGCTATTCCTATATTTCCCCAGTATCCCCAGTTAATGGTCCTGGTTGTAAAACCGGATTTCTGATCCATATATGATGCCAGGGCATCTTCAAATGTACTGGCAGCAGTATATGCCCCTCTTCCGGCATTACCGGTGAATGAGGCTGCCGATGAAAAATAGAGCATGAAGTCAATGTTTAGTCCTTTACATACATTACATAATACGATACTGCCCGTCGTCTTGGGCCGGAGAACGCCGCGGAGGGTCTCTTCTTTGATAAGGTCAACGATTCCGTCATTTAAAACAACTGCTGAATGAATTACCCCGTTTATGTGTTCAAAATGGGTGATGATGTGATCGATCACTTTATTCAAAGATAACGGATCGGCGATATCTGCCTGCAGATAGACGGCATTTCCGCCTTTCGCCTCAATTTCAGCGATCTTTTTTTCTTTATCACTGTCCAATGGGCTTCTCCCCAACAATACAAGCTTTGCTTTCACCATTTGTGCCAGATGCAGCGCCAGTTGAAAACCAATCCCCCCGGCTCCTCCAGGGATAAGATACACCCCGTTTTCCTTAAAAGCATTTGTGTGAACCCGGGGAAGATCTGCGGGCAGTAACTTCCTTACATATCTCTCCCCCCGCCTGATTGCTATGGTATCGCCGTTTTTATTTCCCGGCTCACGGATAATTATTTTGACCGTATTCATATCACCTGTTTTTTGATCATCCCCGGAAACAACCGGTTCCTCTTTATAATCAATATCAAGATAACTGATATTCATTGCCGGATATTCTTTCATTAAAACTTTTGCAAAACCGTCTAATGCACCTGCCAGTGGTATTATCCTGTCATCCGGCAACACACGGTATACATTATTTGTGACAATCTTTAAATTGACCGCCTTCTGGGTAAGACCGTACTCACCCAGGGCTTTTACCAGCCTGAACAGGGAGATAATCCCTTTTTCCTGGGTGTTTTCAAAACTCTTCACATCGTTCAATGAATGCAGATTTTTACAGATACCTCCCAGGAAATAGATTGTTTTTACATGTTCTATACTGTCAAGACAGGAAGCGAAAGCACCTGGTTCTTGTAAAGCAAGTTCCCATGTACCATCCGGAAATTGTTTGGTACATTTGCCCAGTTGAACCAGTAATACCATATCGGATTCATGGGCTTTATAAAAAGTATCTGCCAGTTTTTTACTGTCCTCCGTATAAATTACCAGTACCGTTCCTTTAACATCTTTCAGGCTATTCTCTTTTTCTGCGGGTAACTCTTCACTTTCCCACACAGGTCGATAAAACCAGCCGCCTGTTGTGCCCTGTGTTGTATGAACAGGATTTGTTTTATGATGTTTATCTTCATGGGAGGAAATTTTATCCGGCCAATATATATCCTGTGCAAACGGGTATGTGGGTAAAGAGATTCTTTCCGGTTGTATTTCCCCGTATAAAAGTCTCCAGTTGATATGGGCACCAAGGCACCAGATCCTGGCCAATTTATCATATGCCTGACTGTGAATGAGTTCCTTTACCAATACTTCCCCATTCTGCCCGGAGAATATCGAATTGATTTCATTCCCGGCATTATCTATACTTCCCGGGTACAGATCCGATATATTTGATTTATTCTCACAAAACAAGGCGAGTTTCTCCTTAAGTTCCTGGATATTTTTACATACTAAAGCCAGCCTTTCTTTCATCGGTGTTCTTCCCACCTGAAGTGTAAAGCTAAGATTTACTGCAAACTCCTCATCCCTGGATGGTATGTCAGATAGACAGGTAACATATTTTTTTGCATACTCCTTAAGCCTGTCGTGATTTTTTGCCGAGAAAACCATCAGATACTTTTCAGGTTTTCTTATTGTTATATGCTGAACGGGTTTATTGAATTCTTCCAGTACTATATGTGCATTTGTGCCGCCTAATCCGAAAGAACTCACACCAGCCCGTCTGGGAATTTCATTGTTATCTTTATCCATTATCGGTTCCCATGGCCTGGCTGAATTTACAATATAAAAGGGGCTATCATCCAACTCAATATACGGATTCAATTGATTGAAATTGATATTTGCCGGTAATGTTTTATGTTTCATTGCCAGGAGTACTTTTATAATGCCTGCAATGCCCGAGGCAGCCTCCAGATGGCCAATGTTAGTCTTTACCGAGCCCAGCCCGCAGTAATTCCTTGTATCTGCGGTTATTCCGTATGATTTATATAAATCTTCGAATGCCTTTTTAATACCGTTTATTTCCACCTTGTCACCCATCTGTGTTCCGGTACCATGACATTCAATATAGCTTATGGTATTGGGCAATATACCGGCTCTTTGATATGCGTTTTTAAGTAAATCTGCCTGGGAATTATGGTTGGGAGCGGTGAGTGAGGATGAATGCCCACCATGATTCTCATAAGAACCCTTTATTACCGCATAAATAGTATCGTTATCTTTCATTGCCCTGCTTAATGGTTTAAGCAGGATTACGCCACAACCTTCTCCTCGTACAATGCCATTGGCATCCTTGTCAAATGCCCTGCATTTACCGTCATCACTTAATACACCCACCTTGCTGAAGGCCAATTGCGCCATGGGACTCAGGATTACATTCACCCCTCCTGCAATCGCCATGTCGCAATTCTCCATATGGATTGACTCGGCTGCCCTGTGTATTGCAACAAGTGAACTTGAGCAGGCTGTATTTATCACTTCGCATGGTCCATGAAAATCAAAAAAATAGGATATCCGGTTGCCTATCATGGCATGGGATAAACCTGTTGCAGCCTGTGCATGGATTTCTGACATATATCCATTCAGAACCAGGCTGTAATCGGAATTGGATACGCCGATAAACAACCCTGTTCTTAATTTTGCCAAGTCTGCTGCGCAATAACCCGCGTCTTCTGTTGCGGCCCATACTGTCTCCAGCATAATCCTCTGCTGGGGGTCCATTAACTCCGCTTCCCGCCGGGATATGTTAAAGAAATTGGCATCAAAATTTTTAACGCTTTTCATGAAGGCCGCCCATTTACTGCTTGTCTTATTGCCCCCTTCCATATGATTACCGTAAAACTCCTGCCAGTCCCAGCGTTCCCCGGGTATCTCGGTAACAAGGCAATCCCCTTTTTCCAGGTGCTTCCAGAACTCATCAAGATTATTTGATTGGGGCATTATCCCGCCCATCCCGATAATTGCAATCGGTTCTTTGCCGAGTCGTGGACTGCCGCCGGTATAAGGAATGACTGTTGTACGATTCTTTTCGATCATGTTGTTATTATCAGATTCTGCAGTGCTTATGAGTTCATTCCCCGGTTTAATTTCCAGAGGAGGGCTCTGGGAATGATTATGACTGTAATAACCGCATAGGAGGCCTTTGTATTCTTTATTCATAAAACTTACCAATGAATTAATTGTCATTTCATCAAGATCAAAGAAAACTGCCGGGGTCATATCCAGGTGAAACTTTTCATTAATAAGATTGGCAAGGACGGTAAGATTAATTGAGTCAAAACCGTATTCCATTAAGCTTTTATCATTTTCAATCTCGCTAACAGGCATTTTTATCTGATGGCTGATAACCTCCCTGATTTCCTCTTTAAGTTTTTGCTCGAGATTAAAATGGGTGGAAAAGGTATTTGTGGAGTCTGTTTCGATTTTTTCCACTTTTTCATCCGCTACACCTTTGAAATTTACGGGAATTCCAACGGGGTTGAAATCATCCACTGTTTCGCTATCCACGACAAGCAATTGATGTCTTCCCGATAATAACGCCATTTCCAGTGCCTGTATTCCATCTGCCGTACTTAGAGGATTCATGCCGGATGTTTTAAGCATATCATACAATCTCTGATCCAGTTTCATGCCCCCATCCTTCCACAAGGGCCAATTGATTGATAGAATATGTTGGTAACTCTTCAACACTGTTGAAGCCCGATTGTTATTTTTCAAGGTGCCCCTGTTTTCACGGGGTTCTTCTGCCAGCATCTTTGCATAATTATCCAGAAAACAATTTGCATATGCATAACCGCTTTGACCTGCATTACCGAATAGAGCCGCAATAGCTGAAAACATTATAAAAACATCAAGCTCTTCATGACACAGGATTTCGTTAAGGAAAATGGTACCATGCACCTTGGGAGCAAGGACGTCCTTCAGATCCGCCAGGTTCTTGTTATGTAAATATGAATCTTTAAGAATACCGGCACTGTGAATAAGACCATTTATATGTCCGAACCGGGATTTGATTTTTTTAATGGCACCTTTAATTTGGTCTGGTTTCGAAACATCTGCCGTCATATATTCTATTTTCCCGCCCGGGGAGTTTAATTTATTAATAATCTTTAATTTATCATTACCTGGTCTGGACCTGTTTATCAATATGAGGGTTGCATTGTACTTTTCTATCAGATACTTTGCAAAAATAAGTCCAAGTCCCCCGGTACCACCGGTTATTATATATACTCCCTTATGCTTAAAGACAGCAGGGTTGCCGGCAGTATTTTTAATTTCCGATTCCAGATCCACCTCCCTGACATACTCCACATAACGTTCTTTATGATCATACTTGATCTGGTTAGCCGGATCATCTTCAAATTCCATCAAAACCTGGTGTACAAGTTCCGGTAAAATACCGGATGTCTCCTTTATCTCATTTTGAAAGATTTCAATGGTCTTTATCATAAGCCCGGGATTTTCTTTACCTACCGATTTTACAAAGGCCTTTACCGCGCTGAATTGTGGCTGGGGCTGTTGTTTGCTGTTCGGAAAAATATATAATAATTTCACTTGATCCTTTAATCTCGTTTTTATCAAAGCCTTGAGAAGACAAAAGACCGAATAAATACTGTAGTCCAGTCCTTTTTCCATGTCATTACTGCAATGCAGGAATGACCATGTATGAATTATATAATGGGGTAGTATGTTTTTTTCTTTTAGCTCATCAAATAAACGGATATAATCGCCTTCCAGAACAGGATCTATTCTATAGATCAGTCCATTATCATTGTCAAAGGATTTACCGGGTTTTACCGTAATGAGTTTTTTCCTGTCAATCCCATGTTTTTCAAGTGCTTTTGTAAAAGGAGAATCATCTTCAAAAAGTAACGTATAACCGGCCTCTGCCTTGTTATTAAAACCGGTAGTGGCGGATTTCTTTTGATAATCCAGGCAGTAATAGGTAAGTCCCGGATTGTACCGGTTCTCTATTTTAAATTCAGGTACTGAAATATCAGGTTTTCTATAGCCGGTTGCTTTCGCGGAAAAATCATTGAGTTTCACCAGTACTTTCCCTGATTTATCAAGTAATTTTATATTAAATTTGATAACCTGGTTATTCGATTTATTTTTGCTTTCAAGTTTCGTTGCATATCCGTAGTACGGCCACCATGTTTTTTTATTATCGGAGTTCAACTCTGTTGAACACTGTCCAATAGGGTTACATATTATTACCTCACCTATTACAAATGGTAAATAATTTGTTTTTTGAACCCCGTTACTGCCCAGTACAATCCCCAGGGTGGTTTGAAGAAGAGCATCCATATATGTTGGATGCAATACAAAGCCCCCTGTATTATTCATTACCTCGGTATCAGGTAAAATAATCGATAATGCTTCCTCCTGGCTATAAAAAAGTTTCCGGATTGACTGAAAGCACCTTCCGTATTTTACTCCCACCTGGTTATAAATTTCATAGATGTCTGCCTTTTCTATGGAATTCCGGGAGCGTGCCTTGACTGCCTCCACATCAATGTATTCATCAGTATATTTTTCTGGATCTTTTGTTTTCTGTTCAATAAATCCCTGTGAATGGTAAATTACCTGGTTTTCATTGTTTTTGGTGCTGATCCTGAATTCATACCTGCCATTTGATCTGGCCAGATTAAGATAAATATCTTCCGGTTTGTCCCTGACTATTAATGGCTGGGCCAGGATAACATTCTTAAGTTCTGTTACAGTGGTTTCAAATAACATTTCCCCTGCTGCCCGCGCCATTTCCAGGCACGATACTGCAGGAAAGACTTTTTCCCCGTCAATCATATGATCATTTAAATAAAATTCATTCCCTGAAACAGTCACTTTGAATAATCTCCCGGGAGGATATGCGTTTTTCTCCAGAATGATGAGTTTATCCTTGATGGAATCATTCATGACTGGTTGAATGGCTTTTTCTTGATCAATACTCCTCGCGGAAGGGGAGGGGAACCAGCATATCTTTTTCTCGAATGGGTATACGGGGAGCAGAATGGTGCATACGTCTTTGCTCTCGAAAATATCCATAAAACAAGGATCATATCCATTGACATATAATTCTGCAAGAAGCAATAACCTCTCCTTATACACATCTTTATCCGTATTATTGGAATCCTTTATTTCATTAATTATTTCTTTCGTTTTCTTCAGCAATCCAGAATCCCTGCCTGCAGATTTTTTCTTAATACCAAAAAAACTGTCCTCCTGGTCCAATCCCTTTTCACTAAATCCTTTGAGTTTCTGGATTAAATCATTGATACCATTCACCACCAGGGCCAGTCTGACAGCATAATGACTTCTGCCAACCGAAAGCGTATAACTGATGTCCTGTAAACGAAGATGACTGCTTTCATTTGAAAGGAGTATTTCCAGATCAATTATTTTTCGTTCCAATGCCGCTTTTGTTTTTGCAGATAGTACAATAAGATGGAATGGATACATTTCCCTGTATGCCTGTTTATTTATTAATGGGGCCTCCTCTATCACCATATGGCAATTTGTTCCGCTTAATCCAAATCCGCTTACTACCGCCCTCCTGGGAAAATTGTCCGGAGGCTCCCAGTCGCGAAGCTGTGTATTAACATAAAACGGGCTTTCCGGGAAATCAATATGTTCATTAGGGGACTTATAATGGAGCGAAGGCGGTATCTTTCTGTTTTGCAGGGAAAGCAATACTTTTATAGCACTCGCTATTCCCGCGGAAGAAGCCCCGTGACCTATATTGGTCTTCACCGAACCAATGGCACAGAACTGTTTTTTGTCGGTAAACTGCCGGAAAGAATTGGTGAGTGCAGTTAATTCAATCGGGTCTCCCAATTTTGTTCCTGTCCCGTGTGCTTCAACATATGAAATAGATTCAGGATTAATATTGTATTCCTGATAAACTTTCAATTCCAGATTATATTGTGATTCGGCACTCGGTACCGTGATACCATTCGTCGTACCATCCTGATTAATGGCAGATCCTTTTATCACTCCAAAGATATGATCCCTGTCCTTAAGGGCTTTATGCAGACTTTTTAACACAATGACGCCCACGCCTTCCCCGGGAACATACCCATCGGCTCTATTATCAAAGGTGCTGCATCTGCCCAGATGTGATAATGCCCCGGATTTACTGGTTAAAATAAAACGGGTACTGCTTAGCTGGAGCATTACACCGCCGGCCAGGGCCATGTCCACTTCGCCCTCCAGTATTGCTTTATAGGCCAGGTGGATGGCAACGAGTGAGGAAGAACATGCCGTGTCAATTGCAAGAGCAGGCCCTTTGAGGTTTAAAAAATAGGAAATTCTGGAGGCAAGGATTGAATTTGTATTGCCTAACAGGGCATGCCCTAAATTTTCACTGTACCGGGCATCATGTAACATATTGCCATAATCATTCATATTGACAATCCCGACATATACTCCACAATTAATTCCATTTATTTTTTTGTCTGAATATCCTGCAATTTCAAGGGCTTTATAGCTTTCTTCAAGAAACAGTCTTTGCTGCGGATCGATCACTTCGGCATCAGAAGGTGTTATTCTAAAAAATAACGGGTCAAATTTATCAACATCATCAAGAAATCCCCCCCATTTACAGTAAGTTTTATCTGGTTTTGTTGGGTCCGGATGATAAAACTGGCCGACATCCCATCTTGACCCGGGAACCTCCGTAATACAATCGACACCATCACGAAGATTATTCCAGAATTCCTGAAAATCAGCAGCGTGTGGAAACCGGCAGGAAATTCCGATAATAGCAACATCCCGGGAAGGGGTACCCGGGATTGATTCCGGTTTTTTATAGAGGATCTCATTCTCTGACCCGCTAACTCTTATTGTTACGGTGGTGTCTTCCTTTTTTTCTGCTAATGAATATATATTATCCCCGGTACACTCCTCCTGAATCGATTTACCGATCAGTGGCAGGATGTTTGTACTGTTTGATGCAATATAATCGGCCAGTTTTTCAACGGTATGGTAATCATAAAGCAATACAGCCTTAAAATTTGACCCGAACTCTTTATTAAGAACATTAATCAACTCGACACTCCCAATGGAATCAAGGCCGTATTCCCGCATCGGTACATCTTCTTCAATTTCGTTTACAGGAAAGTGAAGAATATGAGAAAGGTGCTTTAAAATGATGATCTTAAGAGTTTCAGCCGGATCCATCGCAGTAAGTGTTCCGGTTTTATCAACCATATGATTCGCAGTCTCGCTGCTTCTTTTAATATGTGCATTTTGATTCATTCCACCCGGTTCTTTCAAAACCAGCTTCTTGTTTTTTGTTGATTCAATGGTATGTGATGCTTTGACATCTGTACTCCCGGATGGTATTCCTGTTCCAGTCTTTAGAGTCATGATTGTTTCCGCATTACCGGTTACTTTTACTTCTTCCGCTTCTATCGTATCAAACCAGATTTTTTTCCCTGTAAACGGATATGTCGGTAAAGAAACCCGCTGTGGATAGGGTTTATCATATAATAAAAGCCAGTTGATATCGGCTCCCTGTACCCACAATTGTGCCAATATCTCTATGTTTTTTTCCTGCAATGCCTTATCCAATACCTGTTTATTCTGGCTTATATTCTTTCCCGCCCGGGCATTCCCGGAATAACAGTTATCAATGTTTTTATTATCTTTACAATATTGCTCTAATATATGGATTAAATCTTTTATATCCGCGGTGATAATCGAAAGCCGTTCATCCATGTTTTCACGTCCCATTTGGAAGGTATAGCTTATATCTTCCAGGGAGATATTATTTTCAGGATTATTCTTTAATTGTTCAATCAAATAAGCAAGCAAGTCAGATGCGTATTCGTTAAGCCTCTTTTTATCTCTGGCTGAAAGAATGATAAGCCGGGGGAAATTCTTTTGGGGATTACGGTTGTTATTTCCCTCATATTCTTCCAGTACCACATGGGCATTCGTTCCCCCGAAACCAAAGGAACTCACCCCTGCTATTCTCGGGATTACAGAGCCTTCAGCCCGTTTGATTCTCTCCCATGGTTGTGTTTCTTTTACAATATAAAAGGGGCTGTCTTCAAGCTTTATCTGGGAGTTGAGTGTTTTAAAATGGACTAACCCGGGAAGCACTTTATGTTTCATGGCAAGTAAGGTCTTGATCAACCCGGCTATTCCCGCGGCTGCCTCCAGATGGCCAATATTGGCCTTTACGGATCCTATACCGCAATGCGGTTTTTGGGGAACAGGAATCCCGGATTTCCGGTATAATTCCTCAAAAGCCTTTTTTAGCCCATTTATCTCGACAGGATCTCCCAGTTTCGTACCTGTTCCATGAGTTTCTATATAACTCACATCACCCGGCATTATACCTGCCCGGCTGTAAGCTTCTATCAATAATTCTGCCTGTGCCAGGGCATTGGGTGCTGTCAGCGAATTCGCTTTTCCACCGTGATTAACAGCAACTCCCCTTATAATGGCATATATATGGTCTTTATCTGCCAGTGCCTTATCCAGGGGTTTTAATATCAAAACCCCCGATCCTTCACCCCTGATATATCCATTGGCGCTGTCATCGAACGTTTTACATCTTCCTTCCGGATTGAGTATGCCGGCAGCATTCAACGCATTATAGGGTGTGGAAGCGATCAGGATATTAACACCACCTGCAATCGCCAGATCGCACTGCCCAAGATTAATGGCATTAAAAGCAGTGCATACAGCAACAAGAGAACTTGAGCAGGCAGTATTTAGAGACTCACTGGGACCGGTAAAATTGAAGAGATACGATATTCTGTTAGCCATTATTGATGATGCCATACCGGTAGATGAATACGCATCGGAGTCACGGGTGTATTCTCTCCAGAGTTCAAAATAATCAGTGGATGCCGTACCGATAAAAACACCTGTTTTAGTTCCGGAAAGTTCACCTGCCCTGTATCCGGCATCTTCTATTGCTTTCCATACACCCTGGAGGAGCCTCCTTTGCTGCGGATCCATGTATTTGGCTTCCCTGGGAGATATTCCAAAAAATATAGCATCAAATTTATCAATATCATTAATAAATCCGCCCCATTTTACCCGGCTGTCCAGCCCTTTAAATGCGCCTAATTCCAGTCTTTCAGGGGGTATGGAAGTAATGAGATCCTTCACCTTAACCAGGTTCTCCCAGAATGCCGCCCCGTTTTTTGACCCGGGCATTTCACAATACATTCCCGTGATTGCAATGGGCTGAATCAAAGGTATCTTCCTTTGTGTTGAAACGGAATTGTCATTGTATAAGAGAGTGGCTCCCTCTTGATGCTGCAACGTTCCAGCGAGCACCCCATCCTGTTGATGCACAGCATCCGGGGTTGTTTCCGGTATTTGGGTGCCCGGTGGAGCAGCCGTACCATGAAAATATGCATGAAATAGTTCTCTATCCTGGTGCAATAATTTCTGTACGAGGGAGTCCAGGGTCGGGTTTTTCAATTCGTAAAAAATTGCCGGCCCCTGTTCCAATCCGAATATTTCGTTTATCTCATTAATCAGCCGTGTTTGAGTTACGGAATCAAATCCATACTCCATCATATCATCATCAAAATCGATAAGATTTACATCTATCTTCAATATCTTTGACACGCAATTCGCAATTACCTCTTTCAGTTTTGCAGTCAGTTCTTTATCATCCATAGTTATACTTATGGGGTGATGATCTTCCCGGACAATTGCAGTTGATTGTCCTTCCTGTTTTAGATATTTTTTAATTTTAACGGGATTCCCCTTGAAAACGACCAGATGATTCGTGCCGGAAGATAAAGCCTTAAGAAAAATATCCATACCATCTTCTGTAGAGAGTAATGTAATTCCCGCGATAGTCGACATTAATTTCAGGGTATGCTCATCGACATTCATACTGGTTTTTTCCCAAAGGGGCCAGTTAATGGAAAGAGTTTTCCCATGTCTCTTTCCTTGTTTTCTTAACTCTTCCCTGACTTCTACATAACAATCCATAAAACAGTTGGCAAAAGCATAATCTCCCTGGCCCCTGTTTCCTGTTACAGCAGCTGTCGATGAAAATAACATAAAGAAATCAAGTTTTTCATCTCTTGTTAGAGCATCCAATATGATTGTACCAAAAACCTTTGGTCCGATAACCTTTTCAACGTCGCTTGCGTTTTTTTTCTGGATAAGCGCATCGAGTTTCACTCCCGCACTGTGAATTATTCCATTAATAGCTCCATACAGGTTCCTGGCCGTCAAGATGAGGTGAGATACCTCTTTCTTATCGGTTACATCCGCCTGAATATAGACAACCTCCCGGCCACCGGCTTTCATGTTTTCAATGATCTGCGTTTTTTCTGCGGATAAAAAGCTACGTCCTGTCAGAATAAGTTTTGCACCATATTTCTGTGCAAGAAAGCGTGCCAGACAAAGACCAATGGATCCCGCCCCGCCAGTAATGAGGTATACTCCCCCCTGTTTAAGGAGATTCGTCTGTTTTTTTTCATTTTGAATACTATTCTCAACAAGGGTTTTTTTATATCTGACGCTATTCTGATAAGTAATCTCCGTGCAACCGGCCTCCTGGTATTCCAATTCACTTAATAAAATCTGTTTTAAGCCAGGGGTTGAAGTCCTTTCTATACCAACAGATTTGCATTTCAGCCGGGAGTTTTCCTGATGAGCTGTTTTAAGAAAAGAACTGACAGCAGCAAACCGGGGTTGAACCACTCCCCCGGCCGGGTAAGCGTATAATAAGGTAATCTCGTGCTCACTCGCATATTTCAAAAGTACCCTGGTTAAATAAAACACGGAATACAGGCCGCTGTTCAGTTGATTTTTAATACCATGATAATCCGGTTCTTCAACCGCGTTGGGATCTGGCTGTAAATGACGGTGAATAGAATCTTCGAATGACCACAGGTGAATAATGTTCCCGGGAATAAAGCCTTTATCCCGGAGGCAGGTAAATAATTGCAGATAATCCTTTTCATCATTTTTATTAATGACAAATCTCCCCTGTCCATTATCCTCGAATCGATTACCTGGTTCCACCAGAACCGCCTGTAAGGATAATCCGTTATGCTGTTTTAGATTACGTTGCATCTCTTCCCAGAGCCGGGGATTATTATCAAAAATAAGCAGGAGTTTTTGTGGAGAAACATCAAGAGGACATAACTGGATATCCGCTTTTTCCCATACATTATTGAAGAAGAGGATCGAATCCGTTTGTTGTTGTTGTTCAGGTATCCAATGCCTTGCCTTTAAGAACGGATACAAAGGAAGTTCAATAAAAGCCGGGGTCCCGGCCGTGTATAATTGTTTCCAGTCGATTTCACCACCCAACGTCCATAATCGAGCCAGTTTTTCGTATTTTTTCCCATTTATAATACTCTGGATATAGTTCTGCTCTTCTTCACCATCGAATAATAATGGGTTAACTTTCCTGTTTTCCTTGATATTCCCTTCATAACTCCCATGTCCTTCTTCACCATTACAGAATGCCAGCAATTTTTCTTTAAGTTGATCCCTGTTTTCTGCAATAACCGCCAGTCTGTACTCCATGGCTTCACGATGTAATTGTAATGTATAAGCAATATCAGCAATGTTAATAGATTTATTATCTATATATCGTATAATATTTTCTGCATATTCTTTGAGCCTTTCCTTATTCTTGGCAGATAAAGTGACTATATAATGCTTCCCGGCTTCCTGCTTCGTGTTAACCGGCTGCAATTGATACTCCTCAACATTCGTTGAGGCACGATTGTAATTTATTAGATACTCTTCAAGTAAAATGTGGGCATTGGAGCCACCGGCACCAAATGAACTTAATCCGGCACGGCGGGGATATTTTTTCATTATACCCTCGTCCTGCAATTCAACCTGTTCCCATTTTCCCAGACTTCTCTGGACATAGAATGGGGTGTCTTGAAAATCAATATTGGGATTGAGTTTATCCGTATGAATGGACGGAACCAATACTTCATGTTTCATCTGGAGAATGACTTTCGTTAATCCTGCAATGCCGGCTGCTGCCTCCAGGTGCCCGATATTGGATTTCACTGAACCGATGGAACAAAACTGCTTGTCCCCGGTATACTTTTCAAAGGCTTTCACAAGCCCGGTTATTTCTATGGGATCCCCAAGGGATGTACCTGTCCCATGAGCTTCAATGTAATTGACGGTCCTGGGTGATATCTTTGCTTTTTCCAGCACTTCTGCTATTATACCGGCCTGCGAGTTCGGATTTGGTACGGTATAGCCATTTGTCTTCCCGCCATGATTGATGGAACTGGCTTTAATAACAGCATAAATGTGGTCCCTGTCTTTTTCAGCGTGGTTAAGGAGTTTTAACACTGCCACTCCCACCCCTTCACCAGGCACAAAACCGTCTCCGCCTTCACCGAAACTCCTGCACCTGCCGTCAGTTGACATAAACTTGCCATAACTCAATTGGATATACTTATTTGGATGAAGACAGATATTGACTCCCCCGGCCAGGGCAATCTCACACTCTCCATATCGAAGGCTGTTACAGGCTAAATGGATTGCCGTTAATGATGATGAGCACATGGTATCCAGGGCAATACTGGGGCCATTCAGATTAAAAAAATATGATACCCTGTTGGCAACAGATGCGTGGGAAGAATGTAACGCGACAACACGATCCTTTGACGAGTTTTCAACACCTAATAACTGATAATCCCCATAGGTTATTCCTGCAAAAACACCTGTTTTATACTTTTCCAGGCGGCTCCGCGGATACCCTGCATCCTCTATTGCATGCCAGGCTGTCTCTAAGAATAATCTTTCCTGGGGATCAATTAACTCTGCTTCACCGGGAGACATATTAAAAAATAAAGGATCAAATTTATCAATATCCTTGATAAACCCACCCCATTTGGTATAATATTTGCCCGCCTTTCCTTTTTCCTGATCATAGTATGTATTAAAATCCCATCTTTCCTCCGGTATAACCGAAATACAATCTTTTCCATTTTTAAGATTATCCCAGAATTCATCCAGGTGTTCTGCAAAAGGATATCTTCCACTTAGCCCTATAATAGCAATATCCCCATCCCCTGTTTCACTATACTCTCTATGAATGCTATCGGGACCAGCCATATGGTGTAAAGAAAATGATCCTGTTTTTTTATCATGCGGTTTGTCCGTAATGAGTGATTCTTCGCGGTCTGTTTTAAGCAATTTCATTAATGTATCTTTATGTTTTTCCACAAAGTAGCCTGCCAGTTGATAAATATCCTGGTATTCATAGAAAAGTGTTTTCGAGAGCTTTCCAAAGCATTTTTCGAGTTGTTTATTCATATCCGTAATCATTATTGAATCTATCCCGTATTTTTCAAACGGTTGCTTTGATTCAATCCTGCTTACCGGGAGTTTTGTTTCTTTAGACAGCATCTCTTTTAAATAGAGTTCTGTCATATGGGAAAGTTCGCTGTTTGGTTCTGTCCCGTTAAATTCCACCGGCATACCGGTAACCTGGAAACCCGGGTTTGCTTCGATTATGTTGCCTATTTGATTATCTTTGTTTTTTACCGTGTACCCGCTAAGCGCTTGTCTGATTTTCCGGGTATCACCGTTAAAAATTATCACGTTATCCATGTTGAGTGTAAGAGCCGCCTGAAAAGCTTTGATACCAGCCTCTTTTCCCAACAGGGATATTCCCGTATTGGCTTTTATGGCTTTTGCCTGCTCATCAGATACATGCATACCCCCGGCTTCCCACAGCGGCCACTGAATTGAAATGGTTATCCCCGGCCGCTTTAACCTGTTTCTTAATCCGGCAAAGCTGTCCATAAAACTATTACCATAGGCATAATCACCCTGACCGGTATTTCCAAACACCCCGGCTATTGAGGAAAAAAGGATAAAGAAGTCCAGGGAACCGTCCCTGGTATACTTATCCAGCCATAGAGTACCAAAGACCTTTGCCGCAAAGACCCGGTCCATTTCTTCTGCTGTCTTTTTTATGATAAATGAATCACGAATAATACCGGCACTGTGAATAATGCCATTAAGGGTACCATGCCGGGCTTTGATTGAATCAATAAGCCTTTTCGTATCACCCTCATCGGAAATATCAGACTTGATATATATCACCTCCAAACCGGGCGATTCCAGTTCCCTTATCTTTGCCAGTTTTTGTTCATCCGGTTCTGATCGTCCTGTCAAAACAAGGTTAACACGGTAATTACGCATAATGAACCCGGCAAAGATTAAACCAAGTCCGCCCATTCCTCCTGTTATCAGGTAGACTCCCTTTTCTTTAAATACCGGATGCCCCCCTGAACCATGGGTGGGATAATATTCGGTTATCTTTTTTTCAAGACGGGTTTGATGATTATAATGTATTTCCGGTACACTTTCATTAAAGTTATCAAATTCAGTAATCAATTGACCGGCATAATGATGCAAAGGTGCATTCTTAATGCCAATAATGCGGTAATGAAAGGATGGATTTTCCAGATAAATGGTTTTGGCAAAACCTCTCACCCCTTCATATGCAGGGTGATGATTTTCATGCGTGTGATATATATATAAAAGATCAATCACTTCGTTTTTAACGTATTTCATTAAAGCCTGACTTACATACATTAATGAGTAAATACTCATTTGCAGTTGTTCTTTAATTTTCTTTTCTTCTTCAGAAAAATCCATTGTGGACCATGCATGGATGATCCTGAAAAATTTCAATTGCTTTTTTACCAGATTTTTTATCAATAAATTATAGTCTTCGGAATGAAAAGGATTAATCTCATACTCATTGTCCTGGGTACAGGAAAATTTATTACCCGGCCTTACCAGGATAAAATCCGCATCCAGTGTTGCCAGCGCAGCAGCAAAATGATGATCATTATCAAAAACAAGGATCTTACCTGTATCAGAAACCCGGACCGGTTTTTCCGCAAGGGGGCATGGCTGCCATACAGGAGTATAAAAAATAGTTCCGGTTGCCTTTTGTTCTTCCGGTTTATCTATTGTTGTGTCCCCTTCCCTTATTTGAGAAACAGTTCCTGCCCAGTACCGTTCCCTGGCAAAGGGATAAGGGGGCAGTGGAATTATACCAGGGGTGTTCGGATGATAGAGCATTTTCCATTCTATATCGCCGCCCGTCACCCAGAATTTTGCCAGCGTAGCAACATCCCGGTCCATGTAAAAGCGTTTCAGATCATCCTGATGATGATTAATTTCAGCATCATTACCGTTATCTGATATATTTCCCGCATATAATCCTGTTATACCCATCTTATTTTGAGAGTAATCTGTCAATTTTGCATATAGATCTGAAAAATCGGAAACCACCAGGGCCAGCCGTTCTTCCATCGCTTCTCTCCCATCCTGAAGCGTATAGATCATACTCTCGAAGCTGATGTTATCATTTACCCAGTCATGCCGTTGTACATCTGCTGCGGATGTTCCTGTTTCACCGGTAACACTTTTCAACATAGTTGAAGCCCGGTTGTTCTCTGCTATTCCCTTAAGAAAATTCAGGAAACTTTGTGTATATTCCTTTAATCGTTCCCTGTTCCTGGCAGATAACACAAAGATATACGATCCACTTTCCTTTTCGTTATTTCCGGCAGGATGATTGTTAAACTCTTCCACAATGGCAAATGCATTCACTCCCCCTGCCCCGAAAGAGCTGATGCCGGCCCGCCGGGGACAATTTTCCAGGTTATTCGTATCCCATTCGGTATTATGTTTCTGAATATAAAAAGGGGTCTTTTCAAGGGCAATATTCGGATTTATCACATCACAATACAGGGTCGGTACAAACTGTTTATTTTTCAATTGCATAATTAATTTGGTCAATCCGGCTATCCCTGCTGCCGCTTCCAGATGTCCTATATTGGACTTTACCGACCCGATAGAACAAAATTGATGATCGTTTGTATAATTCTTAAAAGCATCTGTCAGGCCCTTTATTTCAATCGGGTCGCCCAGGATAGTCCCGGTTCCATGGGCTTCTATACAGGTGATCGTGTGAGCATCCAGGCCGGACTTTTTCAATGTATTTTCAATCAATCTGGTTTGGGCAACCGGATTGGGAACCGTGTATCCACTGGTACTTCCGCCATGATTAATCGAAGTTGCTTTAATCAGGGCATAAATATAGTCACCGTCTTTTATCGCGGTTTCAAGAGGTTTTAATACAAACACCCCCACCCCTTCCCCGGGTACTATTCCATCCGCCTGGTTTCCAAAACTGCAGCACTTTCCGTTTGGTGATAGAATTCTGGACTGGGACATGACAATATATTTGCTATGGTGAAGATAAAGATTAATACCGCCTGCAATTGCCATTCTGCAATTCCCATTTTTAAGGCTTTCACAGGCCATATGAATTGCAGTGAGTGATGATGAACAGGCCGTGTCCACGGGTATGCTGGGACCATTAAAATCCATAAAATATGATAACCTGTTTACAATCGTCCATGGTGAGGAATCCGGTATGACGACATCATCCGGATTTCTTCTTTCGGATAACAGCAGTTGATAGGTATAGGTTGTTACCCCGGCAAAAACACCAACCTCTTTTTCCAGTGATTTCAGCCGCTTTCCCGTATAGCCTGCGTCATTAAGCGCTGCCCAGGCTGTTTCCAAAAATAATCTTTCCTGCGGATCCATCACCTCGGCGTCTTTCGGAGAAATAGCAAAGAAAAGGGTGTCAAATTTATCAACATCCTTAAGAAAGCCGCCCCATTTGGAGTATATTTTTCCCTGTTTGGCTTTGGCAGGATCAGGATCATAGAATTGGCGGAAATCCCAGCGGTCAGGCGGGATTTCACTGATACAATCCCTGCCGTTTTTCAGGTTGATCCAGAATTCATCAAGGGTACCGGAACAGGGATAACGTCCGCTTATCCCGATAACGGCTATGTCCGGTGAATTATTAAAACCGGTTATGTCTGAAGTTGATTCTTTATATATAGCCACTCCCGTGATACTGTCATCGACAGTCCGGTGATGAGATTGGGCTGACAGGTCAGCCCGTTTGCTGTTTTTCAAGGTGCCTTTAAACATATTTTCAAAAGTTTTTTTATGATTTTGTAAAAAGTATTCTCCCAGGTCTTCGATGGTTAAATTTTCAAACAGCAGGGTCGCGGGAAGGTTTCCTGTATCACCTTCAAAGGATTTGATTATTTCCTTACCCACCAGGGAATCTATTCCGAATTTACCGAATGTAAACTGGCTATCCAGGATGACGCGTTTTATTCCCGTCACCCTGCCAATAACATCTTTTATATATTCCCTTATCAATAATTTCAAATGATCATCCGTGATTGTATTGGATGTCATTAATTCTTGAACACCATTATTTTTTTGAACATCCCGGCCGGATTCACTTCCCCCATCGTTGTATGTCCTGTTGCCCTGATTTTTCCAGTACCTGGAACGTGTAAAAGGGTAGGGAGGAAAATCCTGACAGATGCTGTATCCCCTGCCATACAACCTGTCCCAATCCGGATTTCCTCCATGAACATAGATCGTCCCAAGCTGCCGGAGTAATCGTTGATATTCGCCGGGTATTAAAGATTTTTCTTTGATAAGTGTATATATAATAGAAGAAGCCTCATCTGTATGAACATATTCCTGATCCTGTACTATACCATTCCCGATTATGTGTTCCTTGCTTTTTCTATTTGCTTTAATTGCTGTTAATTCTTCTATCAACTCTTGTTTGTTGCCTGCAATAATGGCAATGCGGTAATCAAAATGCTTCCTGCCGGTTGCAGAAGTATAACTGATATTCTCAAGTGAAACTGAATGATTGCCGCTTTCAAGCCATTCGATCATCTGGTGAACACTCTTTTTCAAAGCATCCGGTGATTTCGCAGAGAGAAGTATTAAATAATATGGTTTTTTTTCTGTCATAACTGATTCATTACGAACAGGCGCCTCTTCTAGTACTACGTGAACATTTGTTCCGCTGAAACCGAATGAACTTATGGCAGCTAATCTCGGGCCCGTGCCTGTTTTTTCCCAATTTTTATAAACAGTATTGACATAAAAGGGGCTATTTCCCAAATCGATAAATTCATTGGGAGTTTGATAGTTTATTGACGGGACAAGTTTTTTATAATGAAGGCATAGAAGGGTTTTGATTAATCCCGCGATCCCTGCGGACGCCAATCCATGACCGATGTTTGTTTTCACCGAGCCGACAGCACAGTAATTTTTTCTGGTGGTATATTTCCGGAATGAATTCGTTAACGCCTCGATTTCTATAGGATCACCCAGTTTTGTGCCTGTACCATGTGCTTCTATATACTCTATGTCTGCTGGATTAATGCCAATACTATCGTATAGTTCGGTTTGCAGGGCAGTTTGTGAATCGGCGCTCGGGGCGGTTATGCCATTTGTCTGTCCATCCTGATTTATATGAGAACCCTTGATTACCCCATAGATATGGTCATTATCCTCCAGGGCTTTTTTAAGTGGTTTTAACAATACGGCTCCCACCCCTTCCCCAAGAACAAATCCATCGGCCGAATTATCAAATGTCCTGCACTGTCCACTCCTGGAGATCATTTCCGCTTTACTGGTCATAATATGCATAGCGGGAGTTGTTAAAACAGACACACCTCCTGCAATAGCACATTCACATTCTCCGCTGATAATGCTCTTACAGGCTTGATGAACTGCAACAAGTGAAGATGAACAAGCTGTATCGATGGACATACAGGGGCCTTTAAGATTAAATAAGTAGGAGATCCTGCCTGCAGTAATAGAGTTTGCTGAACCAATTAAAGAGAAAGCATTAAGATTGTTTTCCCTGGAAACATCCGGTTGATTGTAATCCCCCGGGCCCACCCCCACAAATACGCCGCATTTCTTCCCGGATAATTTATCCGGGGTATAACCACCGGCTTCGAAGGTTTTCCATGCTTCCTCTAAAAACAGCCGTTGTTGGGGATCCATCATCCCGGCTTCCATAGGTGTAATATTGAAAAACAAGCTGTCGAATTTATCTGCATCCTGGAGAAACCCTCCCCATTTACTGTATGTTTTATTCGAAGTTCCTGAATGGGAATCATAGAAGTGATTGCTGTTCCAGCGCTCCGCTGGAATCCCGGAGATACTATTAATTCCCATGGTTACATTGTGCCAGAATTGCCTGATATTTTTTGCACCGGGAAAGCGGCCGGACATCGCAATAACCGCTATTTCATCAGACCGGGAGTCCTGGTATGACCGTTTTTTGAAATGAACATTATCATCTTTTTCTGTAAAATCATCAAACGTTACAGCGACCTTGCCGATATTTTTCCTGTCACCAATATATTGAAAAGCTTCCTTTATATTATGAGAAAAAAAGGTTTTAAAAACAATAGGAGTAATTAATCCATCGGCAATCATCGTTACCATAATCTGTAAGTAATCCTTTAGTTTATGCCCGTTTCTCCATAATTTTCGCAAGTCAATACTGTGAAATGATTGATTGTTCACCATATTCGAGAAATCCAGTGACCGTGTTGCCCGTAAACCCGCGACAGCAATTTCCAGGTACCTGCCTTCAGGTGCCAGCATGTTTATACCCTGTTGAATGGCATCGCCTGACAGGGTATTCAGGACAACATCTACTCCCCGTCCCCCGGTAATTTCCATTACTTTCTCTACCAGATTTTCAGTACTGTAATCAAATGTGTAATCCACTCCTATACTCTTTAAGTATTCACGTTTCCCGGCAGAACTGGAAGTCCCGTAGATCACACAATGCTTTAATTTAGCGAGTTGTACCGCCATCAAGCCCACACCCCCGGCAGCACTCTGGATAAAAACATGTTCACCATCAGCTAAATTACCTGTTTCATAAAGGCTGTAATATGCCGTGGTAAAAACATCCGGGAACCCGCATGCATCTTCAAAACTTAAAGCAGAAGGTTTCTTTACCGCGCTATTTACGGGAATATTGACATATTCCGCGTGTCCGCCTAATAAACTGCCGGTTAATCCGATAATTTCATCTCCTGTGCTGAAACTCTTAACGTTTTTACCTGTGGCATGAACAATACCTGCCACTTGAAAACCGGTAACAAAGGGATAATCAGGCAGGGTAGGGTATAACCCCTTGACACATAATATATCTGCAAAATTGACCCCGGCGGCTTTGACTCTCACCAGTATTTCATTCTCTGCCGGCAGGTTTATTCTGATATTGTCTAATTTGAGATTACTGATTTCAGTTACACTATTAATTAACACACCTTTGCACATGAGATAATCTGATTTCTGATCTGTATGTTCATGCTGTATTTCCTTTTTATCTATATCGCTATCATCATGGTCATTTGAAAGATGTACCGGAGGATTACCGGTTATTGTATCCGGATCAACAACCCTTTCATATTGCTTGTTTGCCGTATTCTCCGGAGTATGGTCGATGAGTACGCCGGGATCTACAAATGTTAAAAGATAATCACAAAGTTCATTGATAGTGGAGCAGTCATATAGTTTGACAACTTTAAAATTAATCTTGAAGACCTGATTCAGCTTTTTGGCAAATTCAACAGCCAGAATTGAATCAAGTCCCAGTTCTATAAATCGTTTATTGGAAGGAATTTTTGAACAGTCAACGAAAAGTATACCTGCTAAAATTTTCCTTAGTTTTTCTTTTACTACTGCTTTAATTCCTGATTTATCCGGTTTATCTCCAGTCTGGTATTTTTCATTTATCTGCTTTAATTTTATTGAAGTATGGTTATTATTATTTATGGTATGCTGTGATTTACTTTCTGATTCGTTTTTATACAATACATTTGATTTTTCTGCATCCCCGGCCTTGTCCGGCTTATGAGAAGAATGATGAGGAGACAGATTTGCCGTCTTGCCCCGGTCAATCCAATATCTTTTCTTTTCAAAGGGATATGTGGGCAAGGATACCCTGTATGGTGCAGTATCATATAACAGATCCCAGGGAATGTTATAGCCGGTTACCCAAAGACTGGCCAGTCTCCCGAGATCCTTTTTACCGGTAATAGCCTTTGTTTCATTATCGTTAAGCAGTTTTAATGGGGAAGCTTCTATGTCTATAGTTCCTCTATATGATCCGGGTATTCCGGTGTTGCTCCCCTGTATAAAATTTGTTAATGCTTCACAAAGTGATTCCATGTCTGAACAAACAATCGCCAGGCGTTCTTCCATGGGTTCTCTTCCGGTTTGTAATGTATATGCTGCATTATCCAGGTTGAAATCCCGGCCAGCTTCATGGTTACCCTCCCGTTTGAGGAATTGAACCATTTTTTCTGCATATGCTAAAAGGCATTTCCCCGAATGGGCAGACAGGATGAAAATGTTTGGCTTGCTTTTTGTTTTTTTACTATCACTACGATAGCCATCATCACGATGGATATATTCCTCTACAATTATATGGGCATTTGAACCCCCGCCGCCAAATGAATTGATGGCCGCACGCCTGGGATATTGCTGGGTAGTTCCTCCATTATCAATGGGTGTGGCATTCCAGGGAGCTTTCCGGGTTTGTATATAAAACGGAGAATTTTCCATCATTTCTGAATTAACAATTTTTTCGGTATTTATTACCGGGACCTGCATTTTATATTTCATTTGAAGTAAAACCTTTGTTAACTGTACAATACCTGATGCTGCTTCCGGGTGGCCGATATTGGATTTTACACTCCCAATGGAACAGAACCCCTTGTCTTTGGTAAACCTGGTAAAAGCATTAATAAGTGCTTCGAGTTCCTTATTGTCTCCTATAGCTGCCCCTGTCATTGAAGTTTCTATATAGCTTATGGTTCCGGGATCGATCCCGGCTTTATTTATTGTTTCTATAATTAAATCAGACTGCGCGGAACTGTCAGGAATGTTAAATCCAATGGTCGATCCGCAATGATTAATACCGGCTCCCTTTATGATACCATAAATATGGTCATGGTCCCTTTCTGCCATGGATAACGGTTTTAAAAGCACCGCACCAATACTCTCGGCAGGTATATATCCATCGCTGTCGCCGAGGATACCGCAGCTTCCTGATGTACTCAGCGAACCGATATTGTTCAGCGCTATGTATTTTGCCGGATGCAGGGTTAAATTAATACCGGCGGCAAAAGCGGCGGAACACTCCCCACGCAATATACTTTCACATGCCATTTGAATCGCTGTTAATGATGATGAACAGGCAGTATCGATGGCAATACTGGGACCCTTGAGATTGAAAAAGTAGGAACATCTGTTGACAATAGCCCAATAAGAGCCGGCACTAAAATCAAAACGGGAAGCATCCTCTATAAACAGGTGGAAATGTTGATGCATGCAACCGAAAAATATTCCCACCTTATTATTTACACCCTGGATTGAATTGATCCCTTCCCTTGTGTACCCGGCATCTTCCAGCGTTTCCCAGATAATTTCCAGAAGAAGCCTTATCTGGGGATCAATATAAGGCGCCTCTCTTGGCGAAAAATTGAAGAATAAAGGATCAAACTTATCCACATCATCGATAAAGGCTCCCCATTTGCTGCATGATTTCCCGGGTTTCTGTTTTTCCGGATCATAGTAATCCTGCCAATTCCAGCGGTCCGGGGGGATTTCGGTAATTAAATTTTTTCCGTTTATCAGATTATCCCAGAATTCCCCGGGGTTTTTAGAACCCGGGTATCTTCCGCTCATTCCAATAATTGCAATATCATGATCTCTGTTCGATTCCCGAGAAGGCTGGTATAACCTGTTTTTTAACTTGAGCGTGCTTTTCTTATTAAGTTGTTTTCCTGTATTTTCCTGAACTGAAGGAGGAGGGTCATTGGCTGCTTCAGTCTTTTTTATCATTTCGCCGGTTAAATATTCAGCCAGGTCGGATATGTTTTGAAATCTTGACAATAAATCATCAGGCAGTTTTCCAAAATGGGTTTCTAATGTTCGCATTAATTCCGTTATTTCCTGGCTTCCCGGATCTTTACCCTGCAATCTATTTAAATATGCATTAATGGTATTGAGTTCCTGCGCTTGCTTTTCTTCAGGCGATTCCACAACAACAGGCGGCGGCGGATTTTCTTCTTTCTCTTTTTTTTGAGGAGGACTACCCGTATCAACATTAAAAAAAGGAGCCAGATAATCAACGAGTTTGTTTATGGTTGGGTATTCATATAAAACCTGCTTTTGCAGTTTAAGGTTAAACAGCTTATTCAGCTTATTGATTAATTCAACCCCAATAATTGAATCCATTCCGAAGTCCTGCAGATTCTTATTAACATTGATTTCAGACGGTTCTATGAAAAGTATCTCTGCGGCACTTTTTATTACCATATTTTTAATGTCTAAAGCATTATCCATTATTTTCCCCTTCAGGATTTATAAAATTAACAACAAATTTTATTTATTTTAAAAAATTATAATTTTTAATGTATTCAGATCTTTTTTGCAAACACATCCAGTAATATCTTGACGGTTTTTTCTTTCGTATATGGATCAGCTTTTTTAATCTGCTCCATATGGTTACGTCTCTTTTTCTCCATGCCCCGGACTTTATGCTCTTCTGCCTGTTCAGTACCCCGGGTCCAGTAACTTTTTTTCACAAAGGGATACATGGGGAGGGGAATCCTGCTGCATTCCTGGTCTGTAAACAGGTCTTTCCATTCCAGGTTACCTCCCCTGTTATAAAAATCAGCCAGCGCCAGTAATTTTTCTTTCACTTCGCTTTTTTCAAGATCCATACCGTTCTTTAGCTGCTGTATGAGTGTTTTCCCGAGTTGCAGGAACAGAGGAGTGGATGCATTATTCTCATTTACCAGTTTCCCTGAAAGAATATCCCCGGGAATACCGTCGGTTATTAGTTTTTCCAGCTGGTTTTTCAAATCAATCATATCTTTCACAACAAGTGCAATTCTTAATTGAAAGTGACTACGTCCCAGGAAAAGGGTGAACGATACATCGGAAATGAAGTGTCCCGTCCCTTCCAGTTCAATCCACTTAGCCATATCTTTTGTTTTCTGCGCTAACGATTCATCTGTCTTCGCCGAGAGAGGTATTATGTAGTATGGCATTGTCCGTTGCCGGGTCTGGTTTATATTGTTATTTACCTGTTCCAGAACAACATGTGCATTGGTACCACTTAACCCGAAAGCACTGACAGTCCCCCTTAATGGAACATCGGGGGCAGTTTTCCAGTCTTTTAAACTGGTGTTCATATAAAAGGGGCTGTTCGTTACATCAATCTGTTTATTGGGTGTTTTATAGTGTAATGTTGCGGGAATTTTTCTGTATTTCATGGCCAGCAGTACTTTTATTATCCCGGCTACACCGGCCGCGGCTGCGGTATGTCCCAGGTTTGATTTAAGTGAACCCAGGGCACAATATTGTTTTTTGTTCGTAAAACGTTGAAAAGATCCTTTTAAGGCTTCAAACTCAAGTGGGTCACCCAGACTGGTTCCTGTACCATGGGCCTCGACCAGGGTAATCGTTTCAGGATTGATCCCATTCTTTTCATATACTTCTATTTCAAGCTCTTTCTGGGAGACAGAACTGGGTGCTGCTATCCCGTTCGTCCTGCCATCCTGGTTCATCCCGATTCCCTTGATGACACCGTAAATATAATCGCCATCCAGGACAGCTTTTTCATATCTTTTTAATACTAATACACCGGCTCCTTCTGCCGGAACAAATCCATTTGCTTCATTATCAAAGCTTTTACATTTCCCGTCAGGGGAAAGCATTCCTGCCTGGCACATTTGAATATAAAGTTTTTCAGTTAAAAAAATAGTGACCCCCCCGGCGAGCATCATATCCGCTTCATTATGTATAAGGCTTCTGCAAGCCATATGAATCGCGACCAGGGAAGAGGAGCAGGCAGTATCAATAGAAACAGCCGGGCCTTTTAAATCCAGGAAATATGATATCCTGGCCGCCAGAATAGAAGACGTATTGAACATATACAATGGATTGTATTCATTAATACTCCCAACCCCCACATATACACCGCATCTCATGTTCGCCAGTGCTTCTGACGAATATCCTGCATTTTCAAATGCCCTCCACGCTTCCTGCAGGAAAAGTCTTTGCTGGGGTTCAATGAGTTTTGCCTCGCGCGGGGAAATATTAAAAAACAGGGGATCGAATTTATCAATATCACTCAAATAACCCCCATATTTGCAATAACTTTTATTCTTTACTGTCGTATCCGGATTATAATGCTCATCGATTGACCATCGTTCAGACGGGACTTCTCTCACCGTGCATATACCTTTTGTTAAGATATCCCATAGTTCCCAGGTATCGGCTGCACCAGGAAGCCGTGCAGACATACCGATAATGGCGATGTCGTCATGATTATCCGGACCGTTTTTGAACCCGGAGAATTCTTCCCTGGCCTGGTTTTTCCCCTGGTTATTCTTCGCAATAGTGAACTGGTTCTTTAATTTCAATTTCGGGATACCAGCCGGCTCTTCATGATCACTTTTTACTTTTGTATATGAAGCAGGTGTACATGAAGCAGGGTCTGCTTTTATTTCCTTATTATTCCCGGGAGACAATACCTGTTCATTATTGTTTATTTCATACAGATCTTTATTGACAAGATCTACCGCATATTTTGCAAGTTCAACTGCTGTTGAATAATCATATAATTTAGATGCCTCTATAGATGTATTATAAATCTTGTTCAGTTTATTAATAAATTCAACACCCAGTACAGAATCCAGACCTAAATCCACAAATTGTTTGTTTTCATCTACCGTTTGTGGCTGCATGAAAAGTACTTTTGCCAGTAATTCTTTGATTTTTGCCTTTATGGTATCTTCTGATATCATCTGTTTTTTTTCTAAAGATTTTGACAATAGCCTTTGGTTTTTTATTTCTGCTTTATCTGTATTGTTTTCTGAAATTATTTTGGGTTGTTCGGTTGTTTGATTATTCAAGTGCCCTTTCCCCAATTCACCAGTACTATCCATATCTTCTATCCCCTTCACATCACTATTGTTTTTAGCCGGAAAGTCTATACAATGAGAGTCCAGCCAGTAGCTCTCTTTTTTAAATTGGTATGTTGGTAACGATATCTTCCCGGGATAAGGATCCTGGTACAGCAATTTCCAGTCTATCTCTGCTCCTTTTACCCATAATAAAGCCAGTGTTTCCATTCCCCTGGAACCTTCAGACTGAATTATTTCATTCACCTTCACTATAGGATTGTTTTTGTTTCTCTTTATTTTTCTTACCCGTCCAGTAAAAATAGTTCCATTGGAAATACGCTCCTCAACATTCGTTGAGGCACGATTGTCATTTATAAGGTGCTCCTCAACACAGTTGAAGCCCAATTGTTGTTTTTCAAGGTACCCTTCACTGTATTGTTTCAGCAATTTGACAAGCTCATCAATACTGGAAACAAGCAAAGCAAGCCTTACCTCCAGGGAAACCCGTCCGACCTGGAGGGTATGGGCAATATCATGAAGAGTGAGTGAAAAGCCTGGTTTATGACGAACAGTATCTGTCGATACCCCCTGAACGGATGAATCAAGATAATTCTCGAGCCAGCCGGCAAGCTTCCCCGCGTATAAGAGTAAACAATCTTCATCAACCGCCGAAAGCGGGATCAGGTAGCGTCGCTGGTTACCCGTTTTTATATGTATTTCTGCCGGGCTATTATCGTTATATCCTGAATATTCTTCAAAAATAATATGTACATTGGAACCACCGGCACCAAATGAACTTATTCCGGATCTTCTGGGATAGGGTATCTGCCTGCCATTTTCCAGCTTAACAGGTTGTTTCCATTCAGAGAGATTCCTCTGGACGAAAAACGGTGAGGATTCAAAATCGATTTTGGGATTCAATGTACGTGCATGGAGTGATGGCACCAGCTGTTTATGCCGCATCTGTAATAATATTTTTGTAATCCCTGCTATACCCGCTGCTGATTCCAGATGTCCGATATTCGATTTAACCGAGCCAATGGAACAATACTGTCTCCTGTCATTATATTTCCTGAAGATCCTGGAAAGCCCCTCTATTTCGATCGGATCACCCAATTCGGTTCCGGTACCATGGGCTTCTATATAACTTATTGTCGAAGGATCAATATCGGCATTTTTCACCGCCATGGCTATCACCGCTGCCTGTGCGGCCGGATTCGGGACCGTATAACCATTTGTTCTTCCCCCATGATTTATGGCCCCTCCCTTATAAATCCCATATATATTATCATTATCTTTAATTGCCCGGGACAACGGTTTTAATAATACGGCACCTATTCCTTCTCCCGGTACAAAACCATCCGCCCTGTCACCAAAACTAAAACATTTGCCTGATGGCGAAAGCATTCTTGCGGAGCACATCTCGAGATACTTGAAAGGATGAAGAAAAAGATTAACCCCGCCTGCTATTGCCATGGAACACTCACCTCTTTTAATACTCTCACAGGCAAGATAGAATGCAGACAGGGAAGAAGAACAGGCCGTATTGACGGGCATGCTTGGTCCGTGAAACCCGAAGTAAAAAGACACCCTGTTGGCGATTGACCAGGGATGGGCAAAATGAATGAGTGTTGAGTGCTCTTCAACACGATTGAAACCCGATTGTTGTTTTTCAAGGTGCTGGTTCCACTTTTCTATTCCTATATAGGGATAAGTATTCGTCGTAGTCCCGACAAATACTCCGATATCGGTATAATTACTTTTATTCCGGTACCAGTCAAAGATTTGCCCTGCATACCCGGCATCCTCCAGGGCAGCCCATACACTTTGGAGAAATAACCTCTCCTGGGGATCTATTGCCCCTGCTTCCCTGGGAGAAATACCGAATAAGGGGGCATCGAATTTATCCGCATCATCAATAAATCCGCCCCATTTGCAATATATTTTCCCCTGGTTCGCCATGTCTTTATCCGGGTGGTAATAGAGATGATAATCCCACCGGTTCCCGGGTATTTCCGTAATACAATCTTTGCCTGTTTTTAAATTACTCCAGAATTCATCAAGATCATTCGCCCCCGGGTATATGCCACTCATGCCAATAATGGCAATATCATTTTCTGTTTCCCACTCCCCGGCATTTTGCTTATGGATTTCGGAAGATGGTTTATCCTGTTTTATTACAGTTGAATTTTTTATGTGATCGTCAATAAAATGAATATCCTTTTTCCCGGTTGATTCACGATCTTCGAATAGCCGGATGAGTTTTTCCTTATGGTTCTGGACAAAATATTCTACAAGTTCTTCGATGTTCCTGTATTCAAAAAGTAATGTCCTGGGAAGGTTGCAGAGTGAGTCTTCAATGTGATTATTGAATTTATTAATAATGATGGAATCAATTCCATATTCTTCAAATGAACTATCCGCCGTGATATCACCCTCATCCACGCTTAAGAGTTTACTAAAAATATTTTTCAGGTATTGCTCTGTTTTTTTACAGATTATCTCATCGTTTATTTCCTGTAAGGAAATGTTTTTTGAAGACTCAAACTGTTTATTTTGAAGACTTTCGTCTTTATATAAAAGCTGACTCATGTATTGATCGATTTTATCCTGATTTCCATACGTAATGATGCAGTGACAGGAACCTGACTGCATACATCGTTCAAACATCTCCAGTCCCAGATCACCCGGTATTGGCCTGAATCCTGTTTGTGTACATAAAAGCTCTAATTCTTCATCGGGAATTTTCATTCCCCCGTCACCCCAGTAAGGCCAATTGATTGATATTGTTTTACACTTACCCTTGTTAATCGCCCCTGTTTTTCCATTTATATACGCGAAGCTATCCAGGAAAGCATTCGCATATGCATAATCACACTGTCCGGCAAAACCGAAAACGGAAGCAATAGATGAAAACATGACAAAGAAATCCACTTTTTCATCTTTAATGGCATTTGCAAGGTTAATGGCACCAAATACCTTGGGATTGATCACCTCCTGGAGTGATTGAACGGACTTATTAATCAAGAATCCGTCCCGGATAATTCCCGCACAATGGATTATTCCGTTGATACCCCCGCATAATTGCTTGACATCCCGGATCAATTGACCGGTTTGCCGGGGGCATGATATGTCACTCTGTAAATACATCACATCCATGCCGAGTTCTTTTAATTCATTTATTTTTTTTACTTTTTCATCATTTAATACGGAACGGCCCGACAGCACCAGCCTGATTTCCGCTTTCCGGGCCAGGTATTGAGCAAAGATAATACCCAAGCCCCCGAGCCCTCCTGTGATTAAATATACGCCTTTTTCCTTTACCAATGTTGTACCGGTATTATGACTGGTATCTTCCCATTTATGTTTATAGAGCAGCTTTACCTGTCTTGTCGATTCCCCATACCTTACCTGTGGACCATCATAAACTTCCAGCTCCCGCAGCATGCTTTCAATGAACCATTCCGGGTTGATATCTTCCAGTTTCCCTGACGGATTTTGTATTTCTACGGTTTTGCATTCCAGGCAATTATTTTCCCTCTGGACAGATTTCATAAATCCGCTCACCGCTTCGTAGTGTGGTTGTGTACTGCCATTTTCCGATGAATAAATGAATAAGAGAGAGACAGTTCTTTTTATCTTCTTAATTGTCAGGTTCTGGATTATATAAAACAACGAAAACAAGCCGCTTTCAATTTCCCGTTTAAGCGATTCCATATCCTGGCAAAAAATTCCCTCTGACCATGCATGAAAAATAGTATCAGGAAACATGCCAGACTGTTCCAATGCTTGAAATAATGTTTGATAATCCTGCACGTGGACAGGGTTTATTTCAAAAACATTTTGATTGATCTTGTTATATTTTTCACCCTTTGATACGAAGACAAAATTGTTCCCCGGGCCTGCTTTCTTTCCAATACAATTAAGTATTGTTTCTCTCACCCCGGCATTATCAATCAGGATGAGTATATTTCTATTACTATTGTTTTTTTCTGGATCAAGGCCGGGATCAATGCGCTTATTTATCCATTCGGTCCGGTAGTAATTAATCTGATCAGGTGAATTTATTGTTTCATCAACACATTGTGTCATTACTTCTTGCCGTTGTGTGTGAGTGTTCGTATCAATCCAGTACCGCTCCCTGGCAAAAGGATAGGTTGGTAATGACAAACGCCGCGGTTTATCCGTATGATAAAAGAGCATCCAGTCTATTTCAGCACCGGATACCCACAATTTTGCCAGCAGGGCCATATCCTGTTTTTTAATAAGCATCCCCATATTGATGATGTCTTCACTGATTTTTTCCGTGGTTTTTACGTTCCCTGTGTAGAGATATTTTATATCTGCCTGTCCGCTGCAATACTGATGTAACATTTCAACCAGTTCCGGTACATCGGATACAATACAAGCCAGACGGGAAGGCATTGTATCCCTGCCGGTCTGTAGTGTATAAGCAATATCGCGTATATCCGGTAAAGCGTTATTGGTATTCCTTGCTCTTTTATTTTCAAGATATTGTAATAGCTTTCTCGCGTACTCCTTTAATCTGGCATCGTTCTTTGCAGAAAGAATTATGACCTGTGGAACATGGACCGTATTATTATGACGCGGCCCTGTTTCCTCATATTCCTCGATGATCATATGGGCATTCACCCCCCCAAAGCCGAAGGAACTTACTCCTGCCCGCCTCGGTATCGGATTATTCGAATCATCTTTCAGTCGCTCCCACTGTATCGTATCTTTTACCAGGTAAAATGGGCTGTCATCCAGTTTAATATACGGATTTACCTCCCGCAGATGAATATTACCCGGGATGACCTTATTCTTCATCGATAAAAGTACCTTGATAATTCCTGCCATACCGGATGCTGATTCTAGATGCCCGGTAGCAGTTTTTACAGAACCCAGTCCGATATGGACTTTATTATTACCCTGCGTCCCCTGTCTTTTTTGCAGTTCATGAAAGGCTTTTTTTAAACTCTCTATCTCGATCGGATCACCTAATTCCGTACCAGTCCCATGAGTCTCAATATAACTGATAGTACCGGGATCTACATTGGCACTTGAATATGTTTCTATAAGCAGTTCAGCCTGGGAATCGGCACTTGGTGCTGTGAGAGAGCTGGTTCTTCCATTATGGTTTACGCATGAACCCCTGATGATGCCATAGATATGGTCCCTGTCGATGATTGCAGAGCTTAATAGTTTTAAAACCAGGACAGCACACCCCTCACTCCTCACATACCCATGGGCATCTTTATCAAAGGTTTTACAGCGGCCATCCCTGGAAAGCATCCCGGCATCGCTGACAGAATGATAGTACGCTCGGCTGATGAGTACGTTTACCCCCCCTGCAATAGCCAGATGACACTTCCCGCTTCGCAAAGCCTCGCAAGCGCGATGGATAGCGACCAGGGAACTCGAACATGCAGTGTTTACCGGTTCGCTGGGGCCATGGAGGTTAAGGAGATAGGAAATCCTGTTGGCTAAAATAGAATGCTCCCTGCCGGTGATGGCATACGCATCCATGCCCTTCCCGGAATCTCTTACGACATCATAGTAATCAGAATTAGCCACCCCGGCGTACACTCCCGCACGGGTGCCCGCCATATCACCGGGACTGTATCCCGCATCTTCAATGGCTTTCCACACAGTCTCCAGGAATAATCGATGCTGGGGATCCATATACTCTGCTTCTTTCCGGGAGATATTAAAAAAACCGGCATCAAATTTATCAATATCCGTTATAAAACCGCCCCACGCCGCACATATATCTATTGGATCTTCAACCTTTTGTTGCCTGTATCCCATTGCGTTCCAGCGTTCTGCTGGAATTCTGGATACCATATCCACGCCTTTTTCAAGGTTTTCCCAGAACTCATCCAGATCCCCGGAAGCCGGCATAAGTGCATCCAGGCCGATTATGGCAACTGGTTCATTATTTATATTGGGCATTGGAGTAACATCATGCATCTTGTTCTCTGCCGGGGAAAATCCTGTTGTTCCCGGTGTCCCGGCCGGGGTATTCAGGAAATTTGCGGATTCTTCATCAACAGTATTAATATAATATCCGGTTATTTTCTCTGAATAACCCTGAAACAGAAATAATACTACTGAAGCAATAGTTGAATAACTAAAGAACACGGAAGGTATGATTTCCATGCCGTATTTTTCATTAATTCGATTTGCCAGCTCAACAAACAGGATTGAACTCATTCCCAGTTTGGATAAATCATCCTTGAGATTTATTTTATTAATGGACAACTGGAGAAGCTCTGCAAATATGGTACGCATATCGGATTCAAACCGGGCCATGTAACTATTGGCATTATCGTATCCTTCATTCTCTATAATGTTTTTATTCTGCATTATTTCCGTGTTGCCTGTGAGGGATGTGACCCAGTTTCTTATTTTCTTTGATTCACCTTTCATAACACCTATCCAGCTGTAAGGCAAGGAAACGCTCTTCTCAAAGATGGTTAATCCTGTTTGTGTATCAAGGGGTTTCATACCAGTAGTGGATGCGAGGAATTTCTCATTTTCCGGATGTACTTTCATTCCCCCTTCTCTCCAGTATGGCCAGCCTATGGCTATGGTTTTTCCATATCGCTGGTTATTACGTCTTAAATTCTCTCTTAACTGCGCGAAATGATCCATAAAGCTATTCGCATAAGCATAATCACTCTGACCGATATTCCCTGCAAGGGCAGAGAGAGAAGAGAATAGCACGAATAGATCAAGATCCAGTTCCTTTGTCAGCATATCCAGGTATATGGTCCCCCGGACTTTAGGCGCGATTACCTGTTTGATGTTTTCAGGGTCTTTATTGATAAGCAGCGAATCATTTATTATACCGGCACAATGGATAATTCCATTAATCTTACCGAAGCGGGCCAGGGATTTATTAATCAATATCTTTACATCATCAAGGTTTGAAATATCTGATTGAAGATAGCAGATTTCAGCACCGGACTTCTCAAGAGCACGTACAAACTCCTCCCTGTTGTTATTCAATGGCGTACGGCCGGTTACTATAAGTTTTGCCCGGTAGTTTTCCGCAAGATAATTGGCAACAATCCTCCCTAACGAACCAGTACCGCCTGATATTACATATACTCCCTGTTGCCTGAAAAGCGGTCCGGAATTAAGCGCCTTAATAAGGGTGTCAGGATCGATTTCATTTAATTCCATTGTGTAACGATGATTATTGCTGTACCTGACTTCACCCTCACCTCCTGTAAATAATTCATCACATATAAGACCGGCCAATCCGGCAGGTTCAGGATAATGGCCATTTTCATCCGGAATTGAAACTTCCACTGTTTTAAATCTGATTTTCAGGTTTTCCAGAAAAACCGATCTTGCCAGTCCATTCAAGGCACCGGTTAATGATTCAAAAATTATGTTTTCAGCATTATTTGTATTGTTCATGTCACTATTGACAGGATATATATAGATACATTTGATCTGCCTGGCAGGATTATACCTGATAAGTTCACGATTCAGGTTAAATAACGGGTAAATTACCTTGTCCAGTACTGTATCGGAAAATAATGATGCTTCGTAGTCCAGATCATGCCGGATATTCCATATAATATAATCAGGGACAAGTCGCTTCTGCTGCAAATCATCTATTAATTGCTTTATATGTTCTGTTTTTCCCGGATTAAGCTGGTAGGAATCTGATGACTGGTTGTTAAAATTATCACCGGGCAAAATCCGAATGAGATGACTATCGGAAGAACAGGACATCGAGAGAGTATGTTTTAAAGCATTATATACATCGTTATCTATATCCCATACCATAATCGTCGCGGGATTCGGTACGTTATCCCGGCAGACATGGTTGATTGTCTTAGAATGCTTATTATCAAAGGGATTGCTGCGCCATTTTTTGTAATAATAGACAGTCTCATCCGCATGAGCTGCAATGTCGGGCTTTTTAACCATTTTTCCTTTTAAAGACCTGACACAATAATCTTTTATCTTGAGTAACACCTTTCCCTTCCTGTCTGTAATGAGGATATCATAATACATAACTTCTGGAAGAGAACCGTGAGCGGAAGCAGATATAGTGGTATAAGCATAACATATGCTTGTTAAAGGATGTAAAAGATCAATCTCGCCGATAGTAAATGGTAAAAAAGGCGCTTCATTCTTTCTCTGCTCTTCCGTTTTCAGTCCAATAATGGTTTGTAATGCCCCATCCATAAGAGCAGGGTGAAGTATATAATCTTTAAATTCCGCTTCCAGGCCAGCGGGAAGCTCCACCATAGAAAGAGATTCCTGTTTATCGTATAATAGTTTCTGAACCGATTGAAAACGGTGTAAATATCTGGAGCCATCAATATCAAATGACCGGTAAAACTGTTCACCGGTGAGTATATGAGTGAGCCTGTTTTTTATTAAACTGATATCGATATACTCATCATTCAGCCGGGTATCATTGTTTTTATTAAAAATCAATTTTCCCCGGGCATATATTGACTGCCCCTCATCATGCGGGGCCAGGCTCTTTACCTCATATTTGAGGGAATCTCCGTCCGGGTACAGAACGGTATGTATATCTTGCGGAATTTCATCGACTATTATGGGTTGAGCCCATACAATATTCCTGATGCTTATGATTTTTTTCTCCAGCGCCAATTCACCGGCAGCCCTCGCCATTTCCAGATAGACAACTCCGGGGAGTACCTTCCGGCCCTCTATCAGGTGGTCACTTAAATAAAACTCGGTTCCGGTAAACAGCTTTGTAAACCTGATCTGTTTAAGGTTTGTTTTATTTTCATCCAGGAGCGGATGCATCATTGCAGTAAGCTTTTTTCTTTCCTTATCCGAATGATTATCCATGAATTTCCCGGGCAGCCAATGACTTTCTTTTGCAAACGGATATGTCGGTAAAGGTACGCGCTTTGGCTGCTCATCCTGGTACAATAATGTCCAATCGACGGTAATACCCTTGATCCATGCCAGGGCAATTTCAACCAATGCTGCTTTCTGTTCATATCTATCCATGTTCATCAAATCATTAATCTTCAGCAGTCCATCATCCCGGATATTTTCAGCATCCACTCTTCCCGTAACAATGCTGTCGTTATCCCTGTTCCCTTCGCAAAATGATGCAAGTAATTGATTTAATCCTTCCACATCTCCAACGACCATTGCTGCACGCTCATTCATTGGCTTCCGGCCAACCTGCAACGTATATGCGATATCACAAATCGAAAGTTCATCATTATTGGTGCTTTCCAGATAATCATGAAACACCTTTACATATTCATGAAGCCTTTCTGTGTTAGCAGCAGAAAGTACGATTATTCGCATCCTGTTACCAGGGAATCCCGGGTTTTCCTTTTTTGATTGATACTCTTCAACATTCGTTGAAGCACGATAGTAATTTTTATGGTACTCTTCCAGGACCAGGTGCGCATTGGTACCTCCAAAGCCGAAGGCACTTATACCGGCACGCCTGGGAATGATATCTCCCTGGCTGTTTTTCAATGGTTCCCATGCCCTGGTTTTATGTACAACATAAAAGGGAGTATTATCGAGGTTAATATATGGGTTGAGTGAATTAAAATGTAAACTGGCAGGCAGGACGCTGTGTTTAAATGCCAGTAACACCTTGATAACACCGGCGATTCCTCCCCCGGCTTCCAGGTGGCCGATATTGGTTTTAACAGAACCCAGACCACAGAATGGTTTTGCCGGTCGATCTGATTCGGCATTTGCGTCCATTTTCGCATATGCTTCTTTAAGCCCATTGACCTCAATAGGGTCCCCTATAGCAGTTCCCGTACCGTGTGCCTCTATATAACTCACCGTATTGAGACTGATCCGGGCATCTTTGTAAGCCTTTAAAAGCAGTTCAGATTGTGCCCTGGGATTGGGAGCTGTTAAAGATTGGGTCTGCCCTCCATGATTTTCCGCCACCCCTAAAATGATCGCGTAAATAGTATCCCTGTCGGCTTCGGCTTGTTTCAAGGACTTTAAAATAATCGCGCCGACACCCTCTCCCCTCACATACCCATTAGCTTTCTCATCAAAAGTTTTACACCTTCCATCCGGGCTGAGCATCCCTGTCAGCCGGAATGAAATATGAAACTTGGGACGCAGGATAATATTCACTCCCCCGGCAATTGCCAGGGAACATTCGCCATTTCTGATACAATCAACAGCATGCTTGATGGCAACCAGGGAACTGGAACATGCCGTGTCTATCACTTCGCTCGGGCCGTGTATATTCAGCAGGTATGATATCCGGTTTGCAATTATGGAATTATTTATCCCGCTGGATATGAATGGATTAATGCTCAGTCCATAATCCTTCATGAGTTCATTATAATCGTTTAGCGAAGCACCGACAAACAAACCGGTATTTGTTCCGGATAACTCATCCGGGTTGTATCCGGAGTCTTCCAGTGCGCTCCAGACCGTTTCCAGGAATAACCTCTGCTGGGGGTCCATATATGCTGCTTCACGAGGTGATATACTAAAGAACCGGGCATCAAATTTATCCACATCTTTAATAAAACCTCCCCATTTCACATCTGTTTTATCAGTTCCGCTTTTTGGGTCACCATAGTATTGTTTCCAATTCCAGCGATTTTCCGGTATTTCCGTAATCATATCTTTCTCATTCACCAGATGTTGCCAGAAATCTGCCAGAGTCTCTGATTGGGGAAATTTTCCCCCGATTCCTATAATAGCAACATGTTTCCGGTTTTCTGAAACTTCGTCAATCTCCTGCTTGAAATTATTTTCACTTGTCTGGTGAGATGCTGTAATCTGCGGGATGAATCTATTTGATGCTGCATTCATGATTATCGTACCGGTTTTTTTGTTCTCTATATCCGATTGCCGGTGCTTTATTTTATCGAATTTATTATAATAGGCGGTTACTTTTTGATTATTCTCCTGGTAGAGAAAAAAGGAAAAATCATGTAATGTCTGATACTCATAAAATACTGCCGGAGAAATAGTACTATTATATCTCTCATTAATACGATTGGCAAAATGGGTAAAGGTAATGGAATCAAAGCCAAAACTGCTGAATTTCTCACCAGCACTTATTTTCTCCGGCAGTAACTTTAAGATTTCCGATATATCCAGGGATAAGTCTTTCTTGACCTGCCTGACAATGGAATCCTCTTCTCCTGGTTCAATTGTGTTATCAGTGGAAATACCTGGACAACCATTGCGTTTCCCCTGTGTATGATCTTTATTTTCTTGAAAAAGGGCAACGATTTTCCCCGGCTCCCCTATAATGATACCGATGTTTGAGACCTGCTCTTCAAGAACTTTTTCAAATACATCCAATCCCGATTCAGTATCCATTCCTTTGAAACCATATAGGTTCTCAAGATGCCTGACAGAATAATCATCCAGTTTCATACCCCCCTGTTGCCACCAGGGCCAGTTTATTGAAATAGTTCTTCCTGATCTTGTGTTATTTTCTCTCATCATTTCCCTGTACAGGACAAAATCATCCAGGAAACGGTTTGCAAAAGAATAATCTGACTGTCCGATATGCCCGATTATGGATGAGGTGGATGAGAACAGTATAAAGAAATCAAGTTTTTCAGACTTTAAAACATCATCCAGGAAGAGTGTTCCCCATACCTTGGATGCGATGACTGCTTCACTATCTTCCCGGGATTTATTAATAACAAGCGAATCCCTGATAACACCGGCACAATGTATGATGCCATTTAATTGCCGGTACCTGGCTTTGATCCGGGAAATAAGCCTTTTTACTGCTTTATGTTTGGAAATATCCGATTTCAGATAGGATACCTCGGCACCCAGTGATTCAAGCTGATTGATCTTTCTTCTTTTCTCTTCATTAAGATCACTTCGCCCGGTTAATACTAATTTTACTTTCATCTTTCGAGTTATGTACCGGGCAAAAATAAATCCCAGTCCCCCGGATCCGCCTGTTATCAGGTAAACGCCGTTTTCTTTTAATGTACTGGCATTTTCGCTATTCAAATCCCGGGCTTGTATTATATCTGCAAAATCACCTGTTTTTACTTTTTTGATAAAACGCTGCTGTAATGATGCATAACGTATTTCAATGACACCTTGCCAGGGATTAATACTTTCATTAATAATTATCTCATAAAACTTGTCCGAAAATACTCCTTTACACCGGATCTCAAGTACTTTAAAGGATAATCTCGGATTTTCCCGTTGGATACTCTGGACCAGGCCGCCCAGGGAGGCAAACTGGGGTTGATGGATATTCGTATGATTAAAATAGGTATAAATGATTTTTACTTCACCTGTTGTCACTCCTCCCAGCAGGGCCTTGCAGAGAAACTGGATTGAAAAAAGACCCTGGTCAAGCTGTTCCCCGATTTTATCCGGATCAATGGTATCAGCAGCCTGCGACCACAGATGCAGTACCGTGTCAGGTGTAAATTTCTTATCCTTAAGGGATAACAATAATTTGATATAATCTTCTTCAACGCCGGGGTTGATTTCATAGCGCATATCACCGCAATCCAGAAACTCCTTTCCCGGCTTAACCAGCACAATACCTGTCTGTTGCAGATGAAGCATTTTATGAATGCATGGCAGTATTTCATCACCCGGGGCGAATATAATGCATGCAGTCGCAGGATTCCACCCTGGTCCGTTTTCAGGGAGTGGTACTTCCTCCCATTGACAGGTGAAATATATTTTTCGGCTGATTTTATTGAGAGTAGCACTCATCCCGGTTTCATGTTTCTGCGGAAAAGGGCGTGAAAAATAGTCTTTAATACCGACGAGTATATTCCCGTCTTCATCGATAATGCGGATATCATATTTTGTCATATCTGTTAAAGAAGCGGAATTCCCCGCGGCATTGGTTGCTATTGCATAGCAAACAGGTGTTAGTGGCTTATGTAATTCCACTTCGCCGATAGTAAAGGGAATATAAGGTTGGGCAGGTACGCCCCGGAGTTTACTTTTCCAGACAGTCACCGTTTGAAGGGAACCATCCAATAAGGCAGGTGACAGGACAACATCATGACTTATTTCCCCTTGCAGTTCAAGGATAGAGATGGCCATATCCTGTGTATAATAAAGTTCTTTGATTACCTGATAGCTTTTCCCGTATTCATACCCTATGGACTTTAACAATCGATAGCATTCTGATTTTCCTATTACCCCTTCAGATCTCTCTTTCATATTATTTATGTTAAATCGTTCACCACTTTGTTCTGTTCCGATTATGGGAATGAGTATGGTATCATTCTTTTTTGCGGTCTGGATTCCGTTTTCCGGCTCCATTTCCCATTCAGCATGGATGATAGCATGATCATTATTATGTCCGGTCCGGGCACAGCACTTAATTGAATTTTCCCCCGGTTTAAGGCTTATGAATAACTCCTTTGCCGTTTCATTAACAATAACCGGTCTTATCCAGACTATATTTTTAAGTGTATTTATTTGTTTTCCCTGCAAGGATACGGTACCTGCTATTCTTGCCATTTCAAAATAGGCAGCCCCCGGTAAAATCATCTGTCCATTAATGATATGATCTCCTACAAACAGGTCATGCCGTGAAAGCGATTTCTTGAAACACTGCTCATATAGATTTGAGACATTACAGTCTATCATTGAATGCAGGCGATCGCTTTTATTATCAGCACTTTCATCTGTTTCGGGTTTGCATTTGCCGGTAATCCAGTATTTTTCACCTGAAAACCTGTATGTGGGTAAAGGAACACGCCCTGGGTGTTTGTTCCTGTACAGTATATCCCAATCGATTTCAATTCCCTGGATCCACCTGACAGCGAGTGTGTCATGTTTGTTCGCTGCCACTAACTCCTGCACATATGCTGAATTTATTTTTTCCTCCGGTAATACCCGTGTCCCGGCTCTCTTGTTATTGATATTACCTGCATAAATCCGTTCTCCGGTTGTAGTTCCATGGCAAAATCCTGTTAGTTTAACAATCATCTCATCTATATTGCCGGCTATAAGGGCAAGCCTCTCCTGCATGGCGACGCGGCCGGTCTGGAGTGTATAAGCAATATCACAAAGTTTAATGTTTATGGAATTCGATTGTACATGCTTCAGGAAATTTATAAAGACTTTAAGGTAAAGGATTAAATTCTCTCTATTCCTGTTTGAAAAAACAAGAATATATACATTATCATCCGTTTCTTTATCCGGTATTCTTTCATATTCCTCCAGGATAAAATGAGTATTCACTCCCCCCGCTCCAAAGGAACTGATACCTGCACGTAATGGAAAAGTAACAGGTTTTCCTTCCACATTTAATGTGGGCCTTTCCCACCTGGAAACTCGCTGTTGCACAAAAAAAGGCGTTTGGTCAAATGGTATCAAGGGGTTCAATTTGCCCGCGTTGAGTGAAGGAACCAGTAAGCCGTGCTTCATTTGTAATAATACTTTTATAATTCCGGCAATGGCAGCCGCGGACTCCAGGTGTCCGATATTGGATTTTACCGAACCGATTGCACAGAACTGTGTATCGTTCTTATGTGCGGTAAGATTCATATTTTCCTTATAGGCTTCAGTTAATCCCCTTAATTCGATTGGATCCCCCAGGGAAGTTCCGGTACCGTGAGCTTCAATATAACTCATCGTACGTGGATCTATTTTACTATTATGCAAAGCCTTTACTATAAGTTCTTTTTGTGCCAGGGGGCTGGGAACCGTAAATCCATTTGTTTTTCCGCCAGAATTTATGGCACTCCCTTTAATAACGGCATAAATATAATCACCATCTCTTTCTGCTGCCTGCAGGGGTTTAAGAAGAATAGCACCCACACCTTCTCCGTAGAGTGTGCCAGTGGCATTTTCCCCAAATGGACGTATGATATTGTCACGGGATAATACCTGCATTTGGGAGTACTGTATAAACCTGCTCGGATGTATGAAAAGATTGATTCCTCCCACTATAGCGGCAGCACAATCATTTTCACGGATACTTCTACAGGCGAGATGCAGTGCGGTTCCAGCGGATGAACAGGCCGTATCTACGGTAATGCTCGGGCCATGAAAATCGAAAAAATAGGAAATACGGTTAGGTATTTGATAAAAATCCGAGTTCCGGTATGCGCTTTCTCCCTGGATTGCTGCCTGGTTTGTCAAGGTATTGTAATCACTTGCAATAAGTCCTACAAACACTCCTGTGTCCCTATCAAAAGTATCCGGCGTATAACCCGCATCTTCTAAAAGTCCCCAAACAACTTCCAGAAAAAGCCTTTGCTGGGGATCCATCAGTTCTGCTTCCCTTGGAGATATATTAAAAAAGGCCGCGTCAAAACGGTCTATAGCATCTAGAAATCCCCCCCATTTACAGTATGATTTCCCGGGTTTCCCGGTTTTATCATAATAGAAGCCGCTATTCCAGCGGTCTCCGGGTACTTCATAGATTGAATATCTGCCATTTACCAGATTATTCCAAAACTCTGCCGTATCGGCTGCAAGGGGAAATCTTCCATTAATACCGATAATGGCAATATCATTACCAGATGCTTTACCGGTCCGGGTGGATAAACCCGATTCATCGATTTTTTGTATTTTTTGTGTGTTTTGCGTAGAATCATTTTTATTGTTTATCAACCAGTCAATAATACTTCTCATAGTCTTATGTTCAAATAGCAATGTCGGTATGACATTGTTAAATTCCCTGTGCAAAGCAGAGGTTATTTCCACTATTTTTAAGGAATTCCTGGCTATATAGGTATCAATCTCTTCATCCTCATTCAGGTTTGCTTTTGAAAGAAGCAGCACCCGGGAAAAGATATCTTTTACTTTATCAAGAATCATAGCATAATGCAGAGTGTCAGACAGGTGAATGGAAATTTCATGGGTATTGCCCTTTTCGATCTTCATATCACCTGATTTATTATGCAAATATAAGTTTATCTCCTTTGATAATCTATCACTATCGCCAAGTTCAATGATACGGGTCAGAAACTTTTCTTTTTTCCTTACATGCGAAAAAGATAGTTGTGCCTGTTTTTCATGATTTTTTCTTTTTTGAGGGACAGCCTGATCGCTCATGTTTTCCGATGGCTTAAAAGCAACTTCCAGAAGGGCAGCAGCCGGAATAATAAATTCAGTTTTATCATTCTCATGGGTGGTGATATGTTTTTTTGCAATGTGCTTAAGAAACAGCCATGCCGGCTGGTTTCTTTGCGTTTTAATAAATATACCTTTTAAATTCTGTAATTTCTTTTTTTTAGCATCTGCACCAAGCCATGCCATCATTCTGTATTCTACGCCGCGTCCCAGCACACGACAACTCAAAAGCAGTGTATCAAGTACCAGATCCTTACCCGTTATTTTTGTTATCATAACACCCACTGTGCCATAGTCCCCGAAACGATCGCTTACATCGACTGTCCAGCATTCACAGGTTTCATCTTTTAATAGATGAGTGATCTCGGCGGGAGACCGTCTTGTTGTGGAAAAATTAAACTGATTGGTTCTGCTGGTAAGCTGTGAAACACGGGCAATTTTTGCTTCGGTGAGCAGGTTAATCTTAATATCCAATTTAAGGTTTTCAATATATTCCTCGAAACTGTAACAGGAGGTTTTAAACTCTTCCCTTTTGATATTTGCCCGGTATGATTCATGCCGGTTTTTATCCTCATCCGTCACAGCATAATTATCCAGCATCCAGATATGCTCAAGAAAATATTTTCTATTCTTTACCTCTGGCCAATGCAGGGTAAATACACCCGGATTGTTTTCATTAACCTCGGCACATTCCACAGGATTATCATCAAAAAGAAAGAATGCCCCTGCCCCCAAATTCAATGAATCAGCAAGGGAGTGGATATTCTGGGATTTAGGAAGCCAATTTATCCTGCTTTCTATGATATGTTCCTTTTTAAGGGGCATACTGTTCTGCTCATCGTATACATCCCAGATATCCTTTGGATTATTTTTACTGCAAAGACAGAGCAGTAATCCTTCATTATGCTTTTTTACAAGAAATTGTTGAAACGTTCTATACCAGCCTTTGATCTTCACGCCCTGTGGTCCATCCTCGCCGCATACACCTTCCCAGAGGGTATTATCACAATCAAGGGCAATAACTTTGTACGGTGCATTTTTAATAATATATAATCTTCGAAATATCAATGTGGATAAAAAATGGTAGTATTCCGGGAAATATGGAATATGTCCCATTTCATTTCCCATGGGATCAAAGATATTGACAATACCATAGTATTTGTGGTAATCCCGGGCATTTATAAGATCAATAGCTCCCAGTTTCTTGATATGTTGCACAAGTTTTGTTTCCATTTTCCTAAACAATTTTTTTATGGAAGTGTTTTGTTCATATTCCGGTGAAGCCGGGCAGAGTAAAAGCAGCATATAACATCCCTGCCGCCCTGAGTAAGATTGTAAAGCCATGATTAAATCATTGAATACAGACCACAGATAGCTTTTTAATTGTGAGATGTTTTCATTGTTTTTTACCATTACGCCTTTATCATCTTTATTGGCTTGGTAATATCTTAGCCAATCATCAAACTTCAAAATAATGACATTCATGCCATTGGAATTCCTGGTAAAAACACTGAAAGGATCCAATAACTCCTGAAACACCTGATTATAAGGAGCAAACTGAATATCGATGGGTGTATCCAGTTCTTTTTCCCAGAACTCTAATCCATCACGTAATGGCTCTGCCGTAAATGTCGCGGAAATAGTGAGTTGAATATTTTTGTCTTTTGTCCGGTCAGGTGTTTTTTCACTACTAATTCCAATATCACTCATTTTATTTATCCGGATGTCATCCGGGCTATGGCTGCGAAGTGCATAGAGGTTAATAATCCCGGAATGACTCAGATTCTTTTCTTTTTCCATTTTTGTTGAAAACCCTTTACCGTGTAATAACCGTTCTACTTCTTTTATTGATTCATCCGGCAACTTATGCAATTCCATTACTATTTGTTTTATTTTAGGCCAATCTCTGTCTTTAATCCCTTTCAGGATATTAAGTTCGTGCTTCTCTGCATCTATTTTTAAAAGATCAATTATTGCCACATCAGATTCGGCCATAATGTCTGATATGGTTTTTATCTTGCATTTATATTCAATTTTATTACTTAATTTGTTTTTTATTATTTCATTAAGGCAATTCTCTTCAAAATCATTATTTAAAGAATTGGAACTCAGAATACCATCTTTTAAGATTTCATAATCGCTGGCATAATCTGCATTAAATCCGGAAATAATTGAATAATCAGGATAAAAAGTAAAGATGCTTTCACCCTCTTTATCTGATACCCCGCATTGTAATATCGCAATATTATTTTCATATTCCTTTGTATTAAAACGAATTATGTCATTTAATTCGGGGGAAGGTTCAATCGCAACTACTTTTATATTACCGTACTGGTTTAAAACAAATAATGAAAAAAGACCTATGTTTGCGCCAACATCAAATACACAATCTCCCGGATTGATCGTTATCCCGTTTTTTGTATAAACCTTTTCTACAAAAATTTCATTATAAACGAATTCGGTTTCATATTTATTCTGGTGGGCTATGAAGAGTCCGTTAGGTAGTTGAATATGTTCCTTTTTAATCCCCTCTAAAACCTGCTTATTATCCTGGACACTTTTATGATTCATTAGTGGGAATCCTCCATAATTTTTTACCAGATTTACCGCACATGTTCAGTCAATGAAAACTCATTGATGAAAGAATTAAATTCCCCGTTTAAATACGCTTCTTTTAATTTATACCGCTGGAGTTTTCCACTTGTTGTCACCGGGAACTGCGTTACCGGGATAATATGGGATACGCCGACACCGATTCTCTTTATAATGTGTTTGGCAATTGTCAGGGCAATCTGTGAAAACAAACTTAAATCACCTCTGAATCTGAGAAAACAGATGATTTCTTCTGTTTGCAGAACCGGGTTATAAACCCCGCAGACTGCAATTCCTTTTTTATTTATTATTTCCAGTTCATTGCAGATTACCTCTATATCATATGCATGATATGTATTGCCATTAACGAAAATAATATCTTTCTTCCTGCCGATTATAGTAAGATAACCATCCCTTAAGAATCCAATATCACCCGTTTTCAACCATCCGTCGGTATTTATTGCGTTTGCGGTAGCTTCCGGATTATTATAATAGCCGCTGGTCACATTATTCCCTTTTATCTCTATATTCCCAATTATTCTTTCTCCTGCTTCATTACCATTCTCATCGCAAATTCTTACAAAACAATCACAGATCGGTTTTCCTGTTTCTACCAAACATACAGCATCATCATCAGTACTCTCTATTTCCCTGATTTTATCTCCGATATTTAAAAAATTTCTATCGATATAAACCTCGACATATTCGGTGCCCGGATCGGGAAATGCAACAGCAACAGTGGCCTCGGCCAGTCCGTATACAGGGTACATAGCGGTTTGGGGTAATCCAAAGGGTTTCAGGTTCTCGATGAAGGTCCTGCATACATCGGCAGATATAGGTTCTGCTCCATTGTAAAAAAGCTGGATAAAGGATAAATCAATATCAGCACATTTTTCAGGTTTAAAAAACTTCATTATATGCTTATATCCGAAATTCGGTGATGAAGCATATTTCGGTTTATATTCGGCTATCTTTTTTAGCCAGAACATCGGATTTCTGACAAACAGGAAGGGAGGCATGAGATAATTATTACAATCCCCGACAACAGGTACGAGATGAAAACCAATAAGTCCCATATCATGCGTAAGAGGCATCCAGCCTAAATAACAACCTCTTGTTTTAATCGTACCGGATGTATTTAGAATTGCCCTGGTATTCGTGAGTAAATTTCTATGTGTTAATATCACACCCTTGGGAGTACTTGTTGATCCGGATGAAAATTGGATAAATGCAATATCCGATTCTTTTGGGATCTGGATAATTCCATCTTGAGTATAATCATTAATGTGTTCTACTTTCAAAGATTTGTCAGCTATTTGCATCGACAGCTGATTGAAACCTGCTTTTTCCGTATAATCCAGGATACGCGGCAGATTATTTCCGGCAATAATAAGAGATGGATCATTAAGTGTTTTCCAGATATTTACTATTTTATATATATTTTTTTCATACTCGGGAAATGTTATTGGCACAGGAATAATTCCGCCTAAAAGACATGCCCAAAAAACCAGGATAAAATCGAAATTATTGGGTAACAGAAGAATTAATTCATGATTTTTTTGTAAACCTGCTGCTTGCAGCCCACCTAAAACTTTTCTTGCTTTATCCAGCATCTGTTTATAAGTAATATGTATATCACCATCGCTTTCAATAAAAACTATTTTCTTTTCAGAATGGCTTTTATCACATAATACTTCAACTAAATTCTTGTATTCTGATATTTTCTTTTCTGGTATCATAATGTTATTCCCCATTTTTATTATCAATGATTATATGTCCACCTTGTAAAAACGACAATTGAAGTACAACTACGTTGAACACTAATCAAGATAAGTAAAGTGAATTATTATAAATGAGTGGTAATTCCCGGATACAGCTTATTAATTGCTGCTTAATAAGATAAGATAGGTTTTTTATTTTTTCTGGATTGTATTTGTCATGAAGTGGTTAAGACCACATATATTCCCTGTGATACCCGTTCACTTTTTTTAATACCAACATGTTTTTGCCTTCCATGGATTGTTCGTATATATTTGAAAATTTTGATATGTCTATTTCCTTATCTTTGATCCCGAATACCCACTCCATATTCATATCGATTATCCTGTCATATTCCTCAAAATCCAGTTCATACCTGCTGCCGAGATGTTCGGCTATTTTCATTTTACGTAATACTTCTTTAGATCTGGGAGAAATTAAGCCACTATAAAATTCAGAGGAGCAACCTGAACCATAGGAAAATATGCCAATACGGTTGTAATTATCCAGTTCGACAGTATCAACCAGACTGCAAACAGCCATGTATACGGTAGCAGAGTATATGTTTCCCACTAAAACACAATATTTCAATGAGGGTTCCACCCGCTTTTGAAAATCGTGTTCTATTTGTTCCATTGAAATTCCATTCATCTTTCGCATTAAGTTTCTATGTGCTCCCTTTACCATTCCAGCGAACGGTGTGTGAAAGGCCAGATAATTAAAGGTATCGATAAAATCAACACCTTCGACCTTACTCTGGTAGTGCTTAAAGCTGTTTTCAAAACAATCCAGGTAGGTAAGTAAAGAGAGATCTGCGTCACCTAATTCAATTTCAGGTAGAGGACGGCATGTATCCATCACCTCATAGCTGTAATGACCGGTCGCGCCAAGATCTATTTCCATGATTTCAGGATTATCGCTTACCAGCATCGCTACTGCTCCTACAGATTGTGTGGGCTCTGCATATGTTTTTTTTGCAGCAGCCCGTGCCGTATCAGTAGCAATCACCAGGGCTTTCGCTCCCGGTGATACGCCGGAGGCGATAAAACAGACAGCCATCTGGAGGGCAGATGTGCCTCCATAGCATGCCTGTTTCACCTCAAATAATCGACAGTGCCGGCTTAGATCCAGGTAATCATGAATATACGTACTCAATGATTTCCCGAAATCCAAGCCTGATTCTGTCGAAGTTATCACAAGCTCAATCTTATGTTTATCTTCCGGACTTAATAAATCCATTATCGGTTTTGCCGCGTTAACAGCATTGGTTACGCCATCCTCACAGGGAAGACCAACAGATTTCTTTTTCATCATTAAATTATCAAAACGTTCCAGGTTAAGACCTCTTTTCTCAAAAAGAGTCTTTACGTCAACATAAGCCGGTCCCCCATATAAATTTATCGCTTCAATTCCAACATTCATTTTTATTTCCTTCCATCTAACATATTTGAGCTCTTATTATTCCGGTTTTAATTGGTATGGGCATTTAACCAATTAAGTAATGGCACTTTAACATCCTGCAGTGAATTGGCACCAAACATAACATCCACATGTCCATAACCATCCAGGTAATTAATGGTAACATCACTATTTACTGTCAGGTTGGGAATCAGATCACCTGGCGGAACACCATCCGGACAATTTATTTGTGTAAGAAAAGCTATGGCTGGTAAATCAACAACATTATCATCATAGTCAAAATAAGGAACATCATCATAAGCAGCTAATTGCATATCCTCAATTGTTTGGATTGAAGGATAATATCGTGTAAAATCATTTACTATTTTGACCAGGATATCTTTTGCTATGTACCCTCCAAAATAATTTGTCAACATACCCGGCCCCCACAGGTAATATGCCTCGGTTACAACCAGATCCGAAATATCTTCGTAGTTAGCCGGTAATGGAGCACCTACCATATTCTTTGAATTTGGCAATAATTTTGCTAATTTCCATGATTCATAATTCGGGGTGCCAATATCATAGACCCAGGGAACCGGATCACCGGTTTCTGGATTCGGCAGCATACCTGCCTTGAAAAATGCTATCACCTGCATATAAGTTAATTCGTCCATAGGATCACCATATGGGGGATAGTCCTTGATAGCACCATCCAGACTTACAAGACCTTTAAGGTCATTTTGATATTTATTTGCATAAATAAACATCAGGGTCGCCCCCCGGCTGAATCCACTCATGAAAATTTTACTGGTATGACTCAGTATCTTAATTAAATTTACGCATTCTTTCACATCTTCACGAAATACTCCGTATGTCCAATCTGTAGTAGACAATAAATCAACACCGCCTGCCAATAACTGTTCATAATCCATATCCGGTATATTGGCTACCCTGCAATCAATGGTAAATACATCATAGCCATTGTTTGCCAGGTAAATCATTGTGTTACTATTGCTATCAGTAATGTCGGACCATCCGGCAGCCTGGTAGGTTCCGGGAAGCATCAAAATTACTTTCCTGCTGTTCCGCTTCCAGGGTTCCTTTTTGACAACCCTGTGTAATACGATTTTATCAAGGTTATTATCACTATTGAACTGCCATTGAGTATGAATCAATTGCGGATTATCCGCTACCACAGTTAACTCTTTGAATTTCCATTTCATGAAATCTTGTAGATCACCTTGTGCTGATACGGTGAACGCTATGAGTAACATTGCTCCCAAACAAAGAAAAATCTTTTTTGTCTTCATAATTTTACTCTCCTTTTATAGTATTTGTTTAATATCTCCATTATGTCCCCGGATTAAGCTGTTATATAAAAGTCATTTAAACGCACTATTTGAACTTGCCCGGGGTATAATAATGGAAAATTAATCTGCAGTAAGACTGCGGATAATTATTTATTTGCATATTTAAATCTTCTTAATCACAATGGAAGTATTCATACCACCAAAACCAAAGGAATTGCTCATTCCAATATTAATTTCAACAGTTTCGGCCACAGAACCGGCAAACCGGCATACCTCATCGACAGGGTTATCAAGATTAATATTGGGATGAACAAAATTATTCTGTAGTTGTATTATAGTTGCTATCAACTCGACAACTCCTGCTGAATAAAGACAATGCCCGGTTAATCCTTTTGTTGAATTGATTATTAATGTTGATAAATTATTTTTAAAAACCTCTTTTATCGAATCAATCTCTGTATTATCTCCTATAGGGGAGGATGTACCATGAGTATTTAAATAATCAATATCGCCCGGCTTTAACTGACATTTCTTTAATGCAGTTGCCATAGCCCGGACTTCTCCCTCCTGTCTCGGGTCTGCCATGCGATTACCATCAAGGACTATAGCGCCGCCTAATAGTTCTGCATTTATATCTGTCTTTCTTTTTTCCACCGATCCGGATGACTCCAATATTATACAGCCGCTGGCCTGGCCGTAAATAAAACCTTCGTGTTCCTCATCAAAAGGCCGGCATGCTTTTCGTGGATTGTTTTTAAATTTTTTTCCACCCATAGCTCCTGAATTCTTAAATCCCTGTAAATCCATCGGAGAAAGATCGGCCAGACAACCGACAACCATACATATATCCATATCCCCTTGTTCAATAAGTTGATATCCCTTTACCAGACCGACATTCCCGCTTGCAGAAGCCCCTCCGGTTGTAAATCCTTCACCATGTATTTGAAATATTTCACTTAGAATCCCCATAATATTTGTATCCAGATATTCGATGGCATACCGGGGAGTGAGATATTCAGGCCCTTTGATAAATTTATCATATAATTGAAATTGATAATTATTACTCAGATTCTGGCCTGCAATAATTATCCCTGTTCTTTCCGGACTTACTGGATTATTAAATAAATCGGCGTTATTCCATGCTTCTGATGCAGCAATTACCCCTGCTATTACAGGAAGAGGGGAACGTCCGGCATAGCGTAAAATATTTGTACTGCAGGAAACCGGTAGCCAGGTATATTTATCAAGGAGAGTATTCAGACTAAAATCTTTTATTGTTGCTCCTATAACAGCAGAATCCATTGAAATTTCAGGGCCGGGTAGATAGCCAAAATTCGTATTCCCATGTTTCAAGGATTGACTGAAATCATTAACATTGAATCCGATTGAGCTTACTATGCCCATCCCGGTAACCAGAACTCTACTTTTCATGGGCAATAAACTCCGATAGAGCCCCTATATTTTTAAATTTCACTATTTTTGTCAGGGGAATTTTCAGGTTTAGATCCTCTAAGGTCTTGAGGATAATTTCTGAACGATCAATAGAATTGGCTCCCAGATCTTTAAGTTCTTTGTCAGGGGTTATAACATCCTGTGTTATATGGGGAAGAACCGTGATTATATTTTTTTGAATTACCCTAAATATTTCATCTTTACACATTATAAATATCTCCTATTTAATTCCAGGATAAGTAATAATTGTAACAATCAACTCGCCTGGTATTATTATTTTCTATCATATAACGAAGGCTTAAGCCTACAACCTGGTTAACAGGCTATCCAGGTTATGCTGGTCTAATTAACCTGGCAGCCACCATAAGATATTTCAGTTAGTGTTAATATATTGTTTTTGTATTACTTCAATCCCTAAATTTATTCTCATTTTTCTTTTAAACAGGAATATCTCCACTTTTGCTTTACTCTTTTTTTGATCGATCCATAAAATATTGCCTTGAAGAATCTTCAGAGGGCCTGCTGTGATTTCAATCCTTTCTCCGACTTTAATCCCCCGGGATAATTGAAAAGTTCCGTTTTCATTTGCAGACCTTAAAAGCAGTTCTATTTCCTCTTTATAAACCTTACAGGGTTTGTTGTTTATAGATATTGGAGAGATAAATTCTTTGGAAAGATATAAATTGGCTATTTTACAGGCCTCTTTTATGGATTGATAAACAAAAATATAACCGGAAAATAAAGGTCCGAATTTCTTTACTTTCTTGTTTTGTCTGGAGTGAATTATTTCTCTTTTAAAAATAGTCATCTGTATTGGAGGTGAAGCATATTTTTCTATTTTTTCTTTTATAAACTGCTCTTTTCCTGTTGTGACTTGAAGTACATACCAATCGCTAAACAAAGTGTAGTTTCTCCTTTTTTAGAGTAAATTTCTCCCCTTCTACCTGCAAAATTTTTTCTTCTACAGGTTTTTTTTTCAATATCCCATCGCTAAGCCACCGGAAAAGACCTATAAAGCTGTTTTTCCCGGATCGATAGGGTCTTTGTCACGCAAATCTCAGGCTGACTACCCTATTGTTTCGAAAAAAATAAATACTACCGTATGGAAATCCTTATCTAAAGTCTATAATTTTTTTTTGAAACGATACTACTTAACTTACGTGCAAAAGATATTATAACACAGGTATTCAAAAAATCAAGAAAAAAAAATAAAAAAATGATTTTTTTCTTGTTCTTATTGCTTCTTTCTTATATTTTATATAAAATAAGAGGGGGATATTAGTACCCTGGTTCTAATTCCTTATATTATAAAGAATTACAACATAACATATATGATTCTATAAAAAAGAGTTTACCTGTATTAAGGAATAATGGTGAAAATACACATTATTGCAGCATGGGAAGGAATGCTTGAACCTGTTCTTAACTGTTCTCCACTCCATTTCAGGCATATAATGATAATTATGTAATTTATAAACTCCACTTATAATATTGCATAAAATCGATTTTTATGATACTATTACACCATGATTACACGGGCACTTGGTGACTATATTCAAACCCTTGGGAAATTATATCCTGTTTTAACCGTAACAGGACCGAGGCAGTCCGGGAAAACTACACTCTGCAAGTATTGCTTTAAGGATTTACCGTATCTGAATCTGGAAAATCCGGAAAACAGGAATTATGCGCTGGAAGATCCCCGGGGATTTCTTGGTGAAATACCGGATGGCGCTGTTCTTGATGAGATACAGCGGACACCTGATTTACCATCCTATATCCAGTCTATCGTGGATGACGAAAGGTTTAGGGGTATTTTTGTGCTTACCGGAAGTCATAATTTTTCCGTCCGCAATACCATAAACCAGTCCCTGGCCGGCCGTACCGCAGTATTAGCCCTTCTTCCATTCAGTATCAAGGAACTGGACAGGACAAATATAACCATGGAACCGGAAATGCATGTATATACTGGTCAATATCCGAGGATTCATGACAAGAACATAGAACCTTCCCGATTCTATTCCGATTATGTCAGTACATACCTGGAAAGGGATATCAGATCTATCAGCCTTGTCAGGGATTTGACGGCCTTTAATACGTTTCTGCAGTTATGCGCCGGGAGGACAGGGCAGCTTTTAAACATAAACTCCCTGGCAGATGATGCTGGTATCGGCTTTGCAACAGCAAAAGAATGGCTGTCTTTGCTGGAGGCAAGTTATATTCTGTACAGGCTTCCTCCTTTTTTCCGTAACATCGGGAAACGGCTCATTAAATCCCCGAAACTGTATTTCTATGACTGCGGATTGGCAGCTTTTCTCATCGGAATTTCCGATATATCCCAGGTAAAGAATCATCCATTAAAAGGCGCTTTGTTCGAAACCCTGGTGGTATCCGAATTCCTCAAATTCCAGTACAACCGGGGCCGGCGAAACGATTTGTTGTTTTACCGGGATTCAAATAATAATGAAGTCGATCTTTTGATTCCGGATGGTGCGGATCATGTGGCTGTTGAGATAAAGGCCGGGAAAACTCTGTCTTCTGATTATTTCAAGGGTCTGCGGAATATAAGGAAGATACTGCCGGATTGTAAAAAAACGATACTTGTGTATTCAGGGAATGAAAAAAGAAGACAATTCGGGACAGAGGCGGTAACGATTCATTCCATAGCAGAAGTTCTGGAAACAATGATAAGCTGATTAATGATAAAAATTATATTTTAGCCTGGTAATAATTGAATACGTTTATCATATAGAATAAATACTTTTATTAAAAATGTATTCAAAGGAGGCACTTTTACCTGGAAATTGTGATATATTGAGGATATAGATAATGTTGTTTTCAATATGGATGGTGATGCATGAGTATAGAGATCTATTATTTTTCCGGCACAGGAAACTCGCTTTTTGTTGCAAAGGAAATTTCTTCCAGGTTGGAGGATTCAAAACTGATACCGATAGTTCAGAGCCTGAAGAAAAGCCAAATAAAAACATCCTCGGATATCGTGGGTTTTATATTCCCTAATTTCTGTTTGACACTTCCGATACCCATGCGGATGTTTTTAGACAGGGCTGATCTTGGTTCTTCAAAATATCTTTTTGCAGTATGTACGCGGGGCGGTACGGAATCCGAGGCTTTTGAATATATAGATAAATTATTGAAAAAGCAGAATAAAAAATTAAATGCGAAAATTAATGTAACGATGCCCTGGAACCATCCCCTTGGAAAGGAAAACTTGACTTCCGAATCGAATATAAAACGGCTTGATGATCTTGTATCTGCCATGTATAAAAAGTTGGATATTTTTGTGAACTATATAAAAGGAGGAGAAGACTATTCAATGCCTGATACAGACGCTGATTATAAGATTCCTGACTGGGCAAAACTATTTCTTATATCAAAAACATTCAATTACGAATCTCACCGGTTTATGTATCAGAATTTTATTAAATATTACAGTGATTCAAAATGTAAAGGCTGCGGGATATGCGAGAAAGTCTGTTTATCGGGAAGGATTCACATAATTGACGGGAAGCCTCATTGGAGTAAAAATCCCGGATGTTTCGGCTGTTTTACATGTATAAATTATTGTCCTCAAAAAGCAATACAGATAAAATCGAAGTTTCCTGTCATTTCCAGTACATATAAAACCGGAAGATATCATCATCCGGACATTGGTGCAGCGGATATAGCAGCTCAAAAATGACTTTTATTGATGAAAGATAAGAAATTGCAGTGTGCAAAATATACCTTAACATTCGTGTGGCACTTTTGTCACCATGGTGTCACAATCTTGTTCTGGAAGAAAGATCCTGGTCTCTTCTGACTTACTGGACCCTGTCCCGTAAGGAGCAGATTACTATGGTTCCCCGCTTTTCCCTTCGTTTTATTTCTATTTTTGCATCGATAATATTTGCCCTGTATTTCATTGTACGTAATCCTATTCCTTTATTCTGCTTAAAATCTTCAGGCAGACCCTGCCCGTCATCACTCACACTTAGAAGTATTTTATCATTTTTCTTTTGAAGTTGTATGTATATATTGTCCGGTTTGGCGTGTTTTATTGCATTATTTACTGCTTCCTGTACAATCCTGTACAGGTGTACAGCTACCATATTATTACTGATAGTCACACCATCATTTGCACTGAAATGACATGGTATTTTAAACTGATATTCGATTTTAATTGCAAGATCCTGGAGTGCAACCACGAGCCCTTCTTCTTCCAGCTCCACAGGCAACAGACCCCTTGCTAAATTCTTTGTTGTTGCAATTGACTGATTGATGAGTTTCAGTATTTCCTCTGCATCATTTGCTTCTTCCATGGATTTTGCCTTGAGTTTGTTTTTAAGTACATTACACATAAAAGCGATCCCTGTTAAATACTGGCACAAACCGTCATGGAGATCCTGTCCGATCCGCTCCTGCTCTTTTCTACTTACCTCTGTAATCTCTTTTTCCAGCCGCTTTCTTTTCTTGACAAGTTTTGCACCTTTTAAGGCACTTGAAAGCTGGCTTGCAAGGGTTTCATACACAGTCCCTGAAATGGGTCCAACCTCAAAAAGAACAAATCCCAGTTGTTCATTTTTAAAATAAAGGGGCATGACAATAAAAGCAAATCTCCCTTCTTTTCTGCTTATACAACCCGGAACCAGTTGATTTGCAGAAAAAAAGGGATTCTTTGCAATAAAATCCACCTTGTTTTTTTCATTATAGGCAATAACGAGTCGTGCATTCCGCTTTCTTTTTTTTCTGTCCTGATACAGTGAAAGGTAACAACTTTTTATACCGAGTTCCGGCAGATCTTTCACCAGCACCCTTTTAAGTCTTTTCATATTAAAATTGGTAATAAGTGCCTGATTTATTTTATGCAGTATGACAGACTGTTCTTCGGCATTAGCACGATAATAAGCCTGAATTCTTTCAGCCACCTCTCCGACGAAGATAAGACTTTCTTTCCACAGTGCATCCACCCAGCCGGCATCGCTGCCATTTTCAAGAGTCTTCAGTACCCGGCTGAATAAAGCAGAGATAACAATGTACCATGAAAATGCATGGATCCCCATGTCTGATGCATGGGATATGAAATCTTCCAGAATATAAAGAAAATGAGCACTGATTTTTTCATTTTTAGCCTGAATTAATGCCTCAAGAAGCATTAATGCCCAATTTTTGAAATCCACCTTTTCTTTTACAAAAGAAAAATTATTCTCCATTATCCTGACAATATCCCTTTCAATTTCCTCCTTTGCAGGACCGGATGCAATGTCTGGTACAGCAGCCGGTTTACGGGATAATGAGAGAAGATTTTTCTCACTGCTGTGAAGGAAACAACCACAGGATCTGCGGATAATAAGTTTTGTCGGGAACAGGATTGATTCCGGGACTTTATTGCCCCTGAGTTTTGAAAGTAGAATGGCAGCGGCCTGTTTTCCCACCTCATACAGGGGTTGTCTTACGGTGGTGAGGGATGGAATAACACCAAATGCTTCCTTTATATCATCAAATCCCACAACAGCAATATCCTGTGGTACTTTGATTCCTCTTTTTTGAAGAGTTTTCATAGCATAGATTGCCATATAATCATTTGCACCCATAAGTGCATTAAAATTTACTTTTCTTTCATCAAGAAGAAGCGAGACTGCTTTTGTCCCGGTACCACGGATAAAATCCCCCGGGGCTACCAGTCTGGGATCATACCCTATACCGTATTCTTCAAGAATTTCTTTGTACACCTTGAATCTTAACTCTGCTTCCGGATTACATTCCGGCCCGCGTATAAACGCAATCCTTACAAATCCGTGATCTTCAATAAGATGGGTAAACATTTCCTGCATACCTTTTATATTATCTACCACAAGACTTGGAAATCCCTGTAATGTCACCCCCACACTGACAATAGGCATGGATACATATCGCAGGAAAAACTTTTTTAAATATTCCATCCCCACATGGTTACCGAGCGACCCTGAAATGGTTACCAGACCATCCAGGTTATTTATATTAGCCAGGTTATAGACAACATTTCTCTGTGTATTGTAACTGTAAGGGGATTTTAATGCACCACCAACAAAACATATAAGATTGGCATCATGAGTTTGAACCCCATCCACCAATCCTGACCAGATCCTTAATCCATAGCTTTCATAGATATTATCCAGGAGAAGCCCTATGGTTAATCGTGATTTGTTTCCTGTCTTTTGATGAACCCTGGATAACATTTTTTATCTCTTATAGATATTATTTTAAAAGTAAAGGCTTATATATGCAATACATATATATACATATATCTTGACACTGGTATGG
>JAFGQK010000058.1 GCA_016935735.1 Spirochaetales bacterium
ACCATGAGGTGGTCAATTGAACAGTGTTTTGAAGATGGTAAAAAATATCTTGGAATGGATCATTATGAACATCGTTCCTGGCCGGCATGGCACAGACAGATTTTGAGAATTAAATATAAAAAGAATTCTATCACATACTCTTCCCCTGATGAGACTGCTCATTCAAGCAACATTTATGTCTGAGAATTTTTCAAAAATAAAAGTTATCACCATCGTTCGTTATTATCTTAAGATGAACTACACGGCTTATAAATCGCATAGAAAAAAATGAGTTGCTATTTCAAGGGAATCTGGTTATATTTTATGAATCGACACTGTAGGGGTAACTATTATGCATTTAAAAATATCTAAAATAATAAAATGGACAGCGCGTATAATAGCCTTACTAACAATTTTATTCAGTCTTCCATTTTATTTTGGTTATGGAAATCCATTGCCATTCATAAATCCTGATTATTCTTTACTAGAAAATATAGTAAAGACAATATCTCTTCTAATTTTTATTGGACTGGCATTAGGATGGAAATATCATAAGCTCGGAGGCTTTATTATAATTATTCTGATAGCAATAGGTTTATTATTAAAATTAACAGTCAAAGCGGAATTTTCAATTAACATGGTTTTTTCATTAATCCCTGGAATATTATATCTGATTACTGGATATTATAGAACATAGCTCCGCAAATTATTTAATGGAAGAAAAGGGAAACCACTGATTACACAGGATTACAGAAATAGATAGAAAAATCTGTGTAATCGTGATATTATCTTACCCATGAATAGTAAGGATAAAGGATAACAAAGAAAAAGACCCACTAACTCATGCTATTATTGGGGCAGCTATGGAAGTTCATAGAGAAATGGGTCTGGGATTTTTAGAAGCAGTATATCATGAATGTTTAGAGATTGAATTTCAAATTAGAAAAATTCCCTATATTTCTAAACCATGATGAGATTTCACAGATTGAGATATAGTCCAATCGGTATAATCTGTGGTTTCATCTCTTTATTGTGGAGAATCGAAATTCCTGGACAATAAATTTATATAATAAAAACTGCGTCATGTCATTATTTGAATATATTAATGATGACAACTATTCTTATTTGAATAAAAATAAAGCTATTTGGGCCTTAGGGCAATTAGCTGCATATTCCGGTTCATCCTGCCACCCATTCCGGTCATTCCCAAATACTGTCCAGCTATTCCTGTTTCTTATGTTTCTTATTGTAATACCTCTGTCCTGCCGGATTTCTTTTTTAATCTGGCAGAAACCTCTTTCATACTACAGTAAATAGCCGGCACGAGTACCAGCGTAATAATCGTCCCGAATATAAGACCCCATGCCAGGGTAAGCATCATTTCGGCGAGCATCGAATCATACCCGAATACGCCATACGCCGTGGGAAAAAGACCTGCTACGGTGGTGAATGTGGTCAATAAAATCGCACGAAGTCTTGTTTTCGTTATATGGGCAACCTTTTCCACCGGGTGTTCGCCGTATTTCGGATCATTATATTCCCTGTCCAGTTTATTCAGGAGAACGATCGAATTATTCACCACAACACCGGCTAATCCCAGTATGCCGACAACAGAGAAAAAGCCATACACCATCATGCCGTGAAAAACAAGAGTAAAAACAACCCCTACAAAACCGAATGGAATTGAAAGAAGGATAATCATGGATCTTGTCAGGGAATTAAGGGTAAGTGCAAGGACCATATAGATCAGGATCACGGTAATAATAATCGCATAGATGAAATCAGCACTGCTTTCCCGGGTATCCTGAATCTCTCCCCCAAAGGAAATTTCTGTTTTGGGGTATGCATTCAGAAGTTGGGGAAAAAGATTTTTCTCAAGATGTTCGGCAATTTCCATCGGTGTCATTTTAACCGGTACATCAAGCTTGTCTCCTGTTTCTTCTTTCACTTCTTCCTTTTCCCGGGCCATGTTTTCTCTTTGCCCGTTATTTTTCTGCTGGTCATTTAAATCAGCATAAACATGGAGTGTCCGTTTCCCGGAAAGCTTCTGTATAGTATCCGGCCTGCTGTCTTTTGTTACGGTAACCAGTTTTTTCAATGGTACATAAATTCCTTTTGATATCTGGACAGGTATACTCAGAATCGATTCCAGGGATTTCTTTAATTCAGACTGGACAGACACCATCACATCAACGTCTTTCCCGTCTATTGTCAGATCAAACACATTATTCCCCTGTAAAACCGTTCGTAATGTCCCGGCAATGGAATTGGCATCTATATTCAATTTATAAGCAATATCCTTGTTCAGCCGCAGAATATAGTTGGGTCTTGTTATTTCCCTTTCAATTTCCGGATTCTTTAAACAAGGCATTCTTTTCAAGTATTCGTTGATCTTTTCTGCAACAGTATTCCTCGTACTGTCATTATTATCCTGTACAATAATATCAATTGAACTCCCGCTTGATGACCCCCACCATCCCATGGAAAACCTCAAGTTTTTAAAACCTTCAAGCCGTCTTACTGCCTGCTCCCATTCTGTACTCAACTGCCTGGATGATTTCTTCCGCTTTTCCCGGGGAACAAGCTCTACCTGTATGGAGAAGGTGTTTTCAGTGACAGATGTTCCCCGCCTGCTCCGGGCAATATTCGTCCTGTAACAGATAACCTCTTTATCCAGGTACGGATACAGGATTTCTTCGATCTTTCCTGTCATTACCTCTGTTTCGTACTTATTCATCTTTGCATCAACCTCCCCGGAAAGATGGAAATCGGTTGTTTCTTCCCGGGGAAACATTTCGTATTTCATGTAATTCATAAAGATAAAACCGGCAGCCAGGAGTAGTGCAAACAGAACAGGATAGATGATTCTTTTTGCCTTAAGGAGCTTTATAAGAATCCTGCCATATATTTCTTCCACTTTCATAAACCAGTGTTCTGCTTTCACAGAAACCGTTTGCTTTTTCTCCTTATTTCCTTGCCTTGCTTTATGAATAAGAGGAATAATACCCAGTGAAAAAACGGCCAGTGTCCACCGGGGAATATGAATTTTCATATGGGAAGGAAGAATGAACATGGCTGCAAAAAGACTGCTTCCCAGCATAAGAAAGATAACCGGTGGCAGGAAGCTGGAAAGAATTCCGAACCTGCCCTGAAAGAAAAACAGGGGGATAAATGCCACGCAGGTTGTTATAATACTTCCTGTTATTGGGATAATCATCTGGTTTGTGCCCCGGGTGATCGCGTCGCTTTTAGACAGACCCTGGTTGCGCAGACGGTTTGCATTTTCCGCAATCACGATCCCATTATCCACCACCATCCCGAGTACGATAATCACTGCTGCCAGTGTCATGTTGTTGATAGTGTTTCCGGTAATCGATGCAATTATCATGGTACTGGTAAGGGTAAAAGGTATGATAAATGCAACAAGGAATCCACTTTTTGCATCCAGTATGATGAGGAGCATAAGAACAATAAGAATAAATCCCATTAACCCATTGGAACTTATTAAGGATAACCTGTTTCTTACATCAACTGAATTATCGGAAATCACCACAAGCTTTACCTTTGTCCCGGCCAGGATTGTCCGGGCAAACTCATCTGCTGCTTTTTTTATGCTGTCTGTTGATTCAAGGATACCGGAACTCGAGGTCTTTGTCACACGAAGCGTAATCGCCTCATTCCCGTTTACTTTATACAGGGAACCCCTTTCCTCCATAACCCAGTCCACCTTTGCAATATCCTTTAGCCGGTAAAAAACACCATCAAAGGTATCCTCAATGACCAAATTTTTTATCAAGGAAATATCATCAAGTTCCGTATCCAGCCGTATCCTGGTACTTGAAACATCATTTAACGTCCCCACGGGCTGTGTCAGGTTGCTTTTTGTCAGGGTTGAAATAATTTCCGATAAAGAGATGTTATACAGGATAAGATCATTGGGTTTTATTTTTATTTCGATATAATCATTCAGGTAATTGGAAATGTCTATTTCACTCACCGTCGGGAGTCTGTTTATCCTGTTTTCCAGGGTATCGGTATAGGACTGGAGTTCCCTTCTCTGCTTATCGGTGAGCATACTGGTTCCTTCAAAATAAAGGGCGAAATCAAGCACTGCACGCTGGTTGGATTTGAACTCATTCACCCTGGGGGTTTCCACATCATCCGGGAACCGTAATGTACTCACTGCATTTGTTATATCATCAACCACATTTTTCCTGTTCGCGCTATCCGGGTCAAGCTCAATAAAAAAGGAACAGCTTCCCTGTCCCGAGGAACTCTGCATGGTTTTTATCCCATCGATTCCTTCCAGGGCTTCTTCGATGAGCCTTGTCACATAATAATCCACCTCTTCTGCCGTGGCGCCGGGATATGAAGCATTTATCCGTACCATATCGAAATTGATATTCGGCATATCCTCTTTGCCTGTATTGTTCCAGAAGATGACACCACCGATAAGGATAATGATAACAAGGAAATTCACCAATATGTGCTTATTTGAAAAATATTCTATAATTTTTTTCATTGAAAAAGCTCCCCGGTATCCGTAATATATTCAGCGAAAAGGGAAAAAAGTTTTGTGTAATATTCACCTTTCTTATCGATTACTGCCAGTTCCGAAAGTTCGTAATCCAGTTTTTTGAGTTTATAATCACTTTCATTGATGATTTCGTTTTCGTATAACTGTTCTGCTTCCTTAAAAGAATCATATGCTTCCTCCCTGTCCAGTTCCAGGATATCTACATCGATTTTCATGATTTCCAGATCCTGCCGGATGGTTTTTATTGTCTGGTCATGCTGGTCATTCCTGTCATCGAGTGCAAGTTGTGCCATTTCCGCCCCCTGTTTTCTTTTCCTGCTCTCCAGGTCCCGTTCACCATGATCCACCAGGGGGATGATAACGGAAAAACCCAGGCCCCAGGTGAACTGATTCATTTCAATATCATATGCAAGGCTTGCAAAAAGGGTAGGGTTGGGGAGAAAAGGCAGGAACCGGAACACTGCCTCTTTTTTTGCTGCTTCAAGGTACAGTTCCAGGGCCCTGATATCCTTTAATCTGGCAGCTTCTTTCGTCTTTACAGACGGGCTGTATAATTCATTAAGCTTTTGTTCCCATCCCGCGGTAATTTCTGCCAGTTCAGTGTACATACTCTCTATTTCCCCGGATTCAGTGTGATTTGCCAGTTTTGAAATGTCCTTCCCGTACCGGACTTTTAAAAAGAGCTTTTTTATAGAGTATAACTTCCGTTTCATAGTATTCCGTTCTTTTTCATCTTTCAGGCTTCGCAGAGCGGTTTCCAATACATCAATATACTCTGAGTAGATTTGTTCCGATTTTATACTGTAATAAGCAGTAACAATGTCCCGGACAAGAGCGGTCCCTGTATCAATCCTTATTTCTTCTATTTTATATTCATTTTCCAGCATGGCTGCTTTTACTTTTAAATATCCTGCCCCGGATTCTGCAAACAGTTTCCGTGAAAACACCAGAACCGGGGCACCCATTCTCTGGCCGGATTCATTATCCCACTTATATGGCACAGACAGCCCGATCGTGGAACCGTAAATATTGTTAAAAACAAGCTGGGTATTGATGGTAAAGGGATCCAGCTCACCATTTGTTATGCCGAAATGATGATATCCCGCGGCACCGGGTGTAGCCGAAGTGGCTGCCGAAAGGGAGGGAATATAATTCTGTTCATACTGTCTTAAAGCCAGTTCCGCCTCTTCCAGTTTAAAAAGCGCCTGTATGTACAGAAGATTTTTTTCAAGCCTGTTTGAGTACAATTCCCCCAGGTCTCCGTAAAGCGGCAATTGTAATAGTAAAAGGAGAGAAACTCCCAATATCTTTATCATTTCAGAATCTCCTCCGGCTTTTTCCCCGATCCTGAAATGTATTCGATGAGTAAGGTAATATAATTTTTCAAATGAATATAGTAGTTTTTCTCCAGGGTAGCAGCATATATCCTTTTTTGAAGGAGTTCCTTTTCCGGGATAAGTTTCTTTTTAAACCGGTTTTCAGCATCCCTTATCTCCCCCTCATATGCTTTTTTATTCTCTTTTATAAGAGCCAATGTTCTTGTCGTAAAATCCAGTTCCTGGGTTATCTTCCTGAACCCGGATAAAGATCCGGTAATTGCCTTTTCATATTCCATACGGGCTTTTTCCGCTTCCAGCTTTTTTATCTGTGAATCGTATTTTGATGCATTCCCCGGGAGGTTCTTCAACTCATATTCAGTAAGTTCTGATTGCAGCCTTAAGAGTTTAATAGACGGATCATGTTCTGTCCAATCATTTTCCTTAATACCGGTAAAGGAAAACTCCTTTGCCAGTTCCAGGTACTGTTGATCCCAGATACTATTCGTATATTCCTTAAACTGTTCCTGTGCCTCTTTCTTTTCCCAGTCAGACTGCCTTAATTCCAGTTCTTTTTCCTTGTATTCAATAAATGCCCCCACCAATGTTATATCCTTGAAGTAGGAAAGATCATCGATAAGCTGTGCATACTGGTAATCCAGAAATGCCACTTTTGTCTCGAACTCCAGGATTTTGTATTCAGTATCTTTTATTGCTGCATCCAGGATTAATGAAAAAAGTGCTTTGTGGACAGCGTTCATTTCCGGCGTGTAGCGGACAAGAGCGGCTGCAAGGGTAATTTCAGCCTTTAATTTCTCGTCCCCTGATCTGGCCAGTATGATTGCTTTTTCATAGTTCTTCCGGGCAATAAGGTTATTGATTTCACTAATCCGGATCGATGTATTGTTTTCTTTTACATTATTAAAAAAAGTTTTATAGTCACCCCCATAAGAAATGAATACAACGAAAAACAGAAGACAAAGAAGGGTGAAATGTTTGACCATTTTTATCTCCTTTTCATTATCAAAAGTAAACCACCTCCTTCGGAGGTGGTCTATTTCCTTCTTATTTATATTGATTATAAAGGCTATGCCTTTCAGATTCTTTTGATTTAGAAAAAGCCACCTGCTCTGCAGGTGGTCTTTTACTTTTTATTTTTCCAAATATACTAAATATATGGAGTTATGGGAAGCAGAGAGAAGAGGAGGGTATGATTTGCTTATCTTATCTTTAAAACTACGGAAGCAGCAGTAATTATATTACTGTTCCCGTTTTACCACCGGGTTGAAAACCGGATCACAATCGATAAAATTCGAAATAAAAATATCCCCGGAATACATAAAAGGAATGTCCACCTTGCACGCAAGGGTCGATTTCAAAATATTCTGTTCACCGTAATATGTTTTTAATGCATCCAGTCCCTTATTGTCATGTTTTCCCGGATTTGCCGTTAGTTTGCATTCCACGGCATGAAATTGACCTCCCTTTTCTATTAAAAAATCGACTTCATCACCGGTATTTGTCCGCCAGAACCATAAATTGGGAATAACCTGTCCTTTATTTATAAAATATCTGTATATCTGGTTGAATACATATGTTTCCCAGATTGCCCCTGCATTTGGGGATCTCTGTAATTCTTCCCAGTTGTATATTCCCAGCAGGTGAACTGCAAGACCGGTATCACAGAAGTAGAGTTTCGGTGATTTCACCAGCCGTTTCCCGATATTCCTGTAGTATGGTTCCAATAAATAGATATGCCCCGATGTCTGAAGGATTGAAAGCCATGATTTCACCGTATTGGGCGAAACACCTACATCCCGTGCAACCTGAGATAATGAGAGTATCTGTCCCGTTCTTGCTGCCAGTGCACGTATTAAACGGTTGAAATCTCTTAACGAGGTGATATTGACAATATTTCTTACATCACGTTCAAGGTATGTCGTAATATATGAAGGATACCAGTATAAATAATTTACCGTATCATCTGAATGCAGAGCAGGAAACCCCCCTCTTATGATAAAATCTTCGAGATGTATAGTTCCTTTTGCATCAAACACTTCCTTTGCGGAGAGTGTATGAAGTTGTATGATTCCACACCTTCCGGCAAGACTTTCCGTAACATTATGCATTAAGGGAAAATGCTGTGAGCCGGTAATAAAGTACATTCCTTTTGTTTTCAGTTTGTCAATAAGGATTTTCAGATACCGGAATATTCCCGGTGCATATTGTGCTTCATCTATTATTACCGGTGTTTTCAGGCTTTTAATAAAATCTCCCGGGAAATTATCCGCATTAGCAGCATGTTGCGGATTATCCAGGCTGATATAATGAGCTTCCGGGTAACCATGTGTTAATAAACTGGTTTTACCAACCTGTCTTGAACCGGTAATTAAGACAACAGGGAATTGTTTTTTATATTCTTCTAAAAGAATTTCCGATTTTCTATCAATCCACATACTGTAATTATGCAATCAGATTGTAAAATTGTCAAGATTTATTCTGATGCAATTTCGCAAACCGGGTTTTAAGGCAGCTTTTTTAGTGCAATAGCAGTAATCCAGTTTTTTTCCCGGATAGTATGCAGTTCAATACTGTCATAGCCGGCTTTTGTCAGAAAATCCCTGTATTCATCCGGGGTATGAATTTGCATATTAAGAAATGAAATCAATTTATTATTTCGTTTTTCAAATAGATTATCTTTATATGATTCATTGATGAGCAAAAGAGTCCCGCCCGGCTTTAAAACCCGCTTGATCTCCTTAAGATCGGATGGTAAATCAGGCCAGAAAAAATATGTTTCAATCGCGGTGACTATATCGAGCATATTGTCTGTGAACGGCAACGATGAAACCGTTCCGTGTACGATCTCGACAATACCCTGTTTAATAAGGGTATGATTTATTTTTTTTGACACCTTAATCATATCCTCTGAATAGTCGATTCCGTATACCTTTCCTCCCGGAACTGAGTTTGCCAGCTCTTTCATTGCCTTTCCCCCGCCGCAGCCGATATCAAGAATATGTGCGTCCGGCATAATGGACAGGTGACCGAGCCCCCAGTGTCTCAGTTTCGTATGGCCGGAATTCATCATTCTCCCGACAAATCTCCCTAAACGGCCAGTTGGTTTCCTGCATTGCACGATATATTTTTCAAAAAATCCCATGATATACTCCTTACTTTGACGGTAACCTTTATATATCACAACTTTTCCTGTTTGTCACAATAAAAGACAGTCTTTTTATTTGTTCCCGGAATTGTTGAAAAAAAAATAAAAAATATTGATTTTTTTTTCATTTTAGACTAAAGTAATAAAGAACCCGAACCGATACTAACAATAAGGGTTTTTCTTTTTTAATGTGAAAGAGAGGAAATTCCCTCTTCCTCTTTTCTATTGTCGGAAAAAAGGAAGATAAGATGAAGAAAAAAAATACGGAAGGAGGTGGGAAAAGAGAGTCAGTTGTATTTAAAAAAGTCAAAAAGCTGATCAGAAATGATCACTCACTATGAATGAAATCCTCACGGAGCGTGAGGCCTCATAAATATGAGGAAAGTAAAACAGGCAAGGATGCCTGTAAAGAAAAGTTTCAAGGAGGAAACTATGATAATAAATCACAACATGAGCGCTATGTATGCGCAACGGAACCTTAAACTCAATGATGTGAGATTGAAAACGAGTGAATCAAGACTCGCATCGGGCTTAAGAATCACAAAAGCAGCAGATGATGCATCCGGTCTTGCAGTATCCGAAAAATTAAGAGCACAAATCAGAGGACTCAACCAGGCACAGACAAATGCGGAAAACGGGATTTCTTTTATCCAGGCAACAGAAGGATATCTTGAAGAAACCCAGGATGTACTGCACAGAATCAGGGAACTCTCCATCCAGGCAGCCAACGGTATCTACACAGAAGAGGACAGGGAAATGATCCAGGTCGAAATCTCTCAGTTAGTTGATGAGCTCGACAGGATTGCATCCCATGCCCAGTTCAATGGAATGAACCTGCTTACCGGCCGGTTTGCAAGAGATACAGGGCAGAATACGATCACATCTTCCATGTGGTTTCACATCGGTGCAAATATGGACCAGAGAGAACGTGTGTACATCCAGACAATGTCAAGTGAAGGTCTTGGAGTAAGGGACAATGCAAATAAGGAATTTGTTTCCCTTGAAACCCCGGATGGGGCAAACTCTGCAATCGGTGTGATAGACAGTGCGCTTAAGATTGTGAATAAGCAACGAGCCGATCTCGGGGCATACCAGAACAGGCTTGAAATGGCGGTAAAAGGTATCGGTATTGGTGCAGAGAATATGCAGGCAGCTGAATCCACTATCAGGGATGCCGATATGGCAAAAGAAGTGGTAAGCTATACAAAGGATAATATCCTTATCCAGTCTGCTACAGCAATGCTGGCCCAGGCAAATACAAAACCCCAGGTCATGTTACAGCTTCTCGGGTAATGTTACTGGCTTTTTTCTAAAGCCTTTTATTGGATCTTTGAAATAAACACCCACCTTATAAGGTGTTGTGACATACGAGATATCCCGATTCCGCATAAGGGATCGGGGTAGTCTCTATGTCAGCAGGATGAACCGTAAAAGGGAACGGAATAAAGAAGAGCGCGGTTTCTTCTTTCACGGTGAGTCCGAACGACACTTTATATCTAAGGCAAGGATGCCTTATAGAATTTACAAGGAGGGTGATTATGATAATAAATCATAACATGAGTGCAGCGTACGCAAGCAGACTGTTAAAAGGAAGAGATATTGATATGACCAAAAATATCGAGAAACTCTCTTCCGGTATGAGGATAAATAAAGGCGGGGATGATGCATCCGGTCTTGCAGTTTCAGAAAAACTCCGGGCACAGATCCGGGGTCTGAACCAGGCAAGCAAGAACATAGCAAACGCCGTTTCATTTATCCAGACGACAGAAGGATACCTTCAGGAATCCCAGGATGTATTGCACAGGATCAGGGAACTGGCAGTCCAATCATCAAACGGCATTTATTCAGCAGAAGACCGTATGCAGATACAGGTTGAGGTTTCCCAGCTGGTTGATGAAGTTAACAGGATTGCTTCCCATGCCCAGTTCAATGGAATGAACCTTTTAACCGGTAACTTTGCTTATGAGCATCCGGAGAAAACCGGTGATGAACGGGGTGTATGGTTCCATGTGGGTGCGAATATGGACCAGAGGGAACAGGTATTCATCGGGACAATGACTGCAACTGCTTTAAATCTTGCCACGGATCAGGATCAATTTATTTCCATTTCATCTCCTGATCAGGCGAATTCAGTCATCGGAACTGTTGATGAAGCATTAAAAGTCGTTTCCAGGCAGAGAGCAGATCTTGGTGCGTACCAGAACCGATTCGAGATGGCTGTCAAAGGAGTCGATATTGCAGCAGAAAATATGCAGGCAGCTGAATCGGTCATTCGCGATACTGATATGGCACATGAAATGGTTGATTATGTGAAAAACCAGATTCTTGTGCAGGCAGGTACCGCAATGCTCGCTCAGGCAAATATGAAAACACAATCTGTTGTCCAGTTACTTGGCTAACAGATTGAAAACCATGCGGATCCGTTCCCATGTAAAGGTAAAGAGGTATCTGGATGTCACCTCTTTATAATGAAAGCAGGAAAAGAAATAGTATCTTTCCCTGCTACAGATAAGCTTAAAAAGGGGAAGACGCGCCTTCCCCTTTGTTTTATTGCATTTATACTCATGAGAGTCATAAATGCAGAGTGTTGGCTGCACCTGCAATTCAATCAGGAAAACATACATATGACCATGTATGGTACGGTCAACGCCAGTGTTACGGCAAGTGCCGGGTCAGAAAATCCTGGAATAATACCTGGGATTTTCACCCATAGTAACACAGGAGAAAAGAATGGGTATTGAAATAGCCCAGAATGTCAATTCATTATCTTCCCAGGAGCAGGTTGTCAAGGAAAAGGTACAGGTTCAGAATGAGGAGATTAAAAAGCAACGGGGAAATTCCGCATTTCTGTCGGAGGAAGACTTAAAGATCCATATCAATGCACTGGAAAACGGGATAAAACATTTTAACAGAAGGCTTAAATTTGACATCAATAAGGAAATAAACCGTGTCGTTGTTAAGATCATTGATAAAGATACCGACAAAGTAATCAGGGAGATTCCCTCTTCTGAAATTCAGAACTTGCTTGAAAAGGTAAGAGAGGCAATCGGGCTTCTCTTTGACATTGAAATTTAATGCTGCGTGCAGGAAAATCATTATTTTTAACACCAGCGTCACGTTTTCTTTTTAATAAAGTGTCCTGTAATTCACCATATGCTAAAAGCAGGGTGAAGTGAATATAACAGAACACCAGGGAGGGGGAAAGAAAACAAATGTCCGATATATCTATTCCGGGCGTTACAGGTAAGGTTGACACAGAAAAAATAATAAATGCTCTTATGGATGTAAAACGCGTCCCCCTTGAAAAGATGAAGGAGGATGTCGAAGAATACAAAGAGCAGAAATCCGTGTGGCAGGATATTAACCGGCGATTATCCTCACTCGATGAGTCTGCTAAAAAGCTATTCAGTTTCGAGAACCCTTTTAATGAAAAAATCGCCGAATCTTCCAATGAAAATGTATTGACTGCTCTGGCAACCCGGGAAGCCGATGAAATTGAGCGAAAGATTATAGTAAAACAGGTTGCCAGTGCAGACCGTTTTATGTCAAAGTCCCTGGATAAGAAGTTTGAGGTGGATGCCGGGATATATGAGTTCAGAGTAGGAGAAAAAGAAGTAAGTATCAAGTTCGCCGGGGGCAATTTAAAGGAATTTGCAGATGCTATAAATAAAAAATCCGGGGGTCTTCTTAAAGCTGAAGTTATTAATGACACAAAAAATACACAGGTTATTATTATTGAAGGGGGAAAAACCGGGTCAAAAAACAGGGTGGAATTTAAAGGAAAATCCCTTGAATTCGGGATAAAAACAGGCATGCTCGAAGTAATAAAAGATCCCGGAACAGAGATAAGCCTTGCCTCACTCACACCGGAAACATGGGAAACACCCCTTGAAGAAGACCTTTTCAGTATAAAAGACAATGTTCTCTCCCTCCTTCCCCAGGCCGAACTTAAAATCCCGGTAAAACCGGCTTTATCAATAAATGAAAATATGGTACTGGAACTGGATATATCGATAAAGGAGTTAAGCGATGCGGATCTTATAACAATTACCCCCCCTTCCGGTCCTGATATTCCCGGTTCCGGGGATGTGACATTTGAAGGGATTACGGTAAAAAACGAAAAATCGAAAGCGCTTTTACCCGAATGGAAACCGCCTTCTGCACCGGAAAGAATCGATGACATGAATATTCTTTTTGCAGGTTCAGGGGATAAAATAATCCAGTTTCCTGCTGTGGACAGGGGAAAAGCAAACCAGACAGTCACCATCCCCCTTGGGAAACTTACCGACACTGTCACTTCTTTACTTTTCAGGAATAAGAATACACACAGGGAAATAAGTATAAGCAACATAAGGATATATGACCCGACTGCAAGGGGGGGATACAGGCCGGTAAATCCGATTACGGAATCCAATGATGCGGTTATTATTATGGATGGGATAAAAGTTGTCCGGGATACAAATGAGATCGACGATCTAATTCCCGGCGTTACATTGAATCTTATTTCCGCAGATGAACGTCCGGTGGATTTAAAGGTGAAAAGGGATATCGATTCAGTAATGGATTCCCTTATCACTTTTGTAGGGAACTATAACCGGCTTTTAACAACCGTGGATATCCTTACCCGGAACGACGAGGAAGTTGTCGAGTCGATTGCATTCTATACAGACGAGGAAAAAGCAAAAGCAAAAGAACAACTCGGCATGCTCCAGGGTGATGTCATGCTCATGCAGATGAAAAGAAAACTCCAGAATATAATGATGAACCCGTATAAAACAGGCGGGGACAGCGATTTGAGACTTCTTGCACAGATCGGGATTTCCTCTCATGCAGGGAAATCGGGGACTGTTGCAGCAATCGATAAAACAAAGTTAAGGGGATACCTGGATATTGATGAAGCAAAGCTTGGAGATTTTCTGTCAAAACACACAGATTGGGTAAAGGATTTATTCGGTATGGATACGGACGGTGATTTTATTGTTGATTCCGGGGTTGCCTATATCATTGACCAGTCGGTAAAACCGTACACACAAACCGGCGGCTTACTCAAAGTTAAATTCGATACGTTCGACAACAAGATTGCCGCCAAAGGGAAGGATATAGAAGAGTATAATGAATACCTGGAAAAGTATGAAGCATCGTTAAGAAAAAAGTATATTACCATGGAAGGTCTTCTGGAACAGCTTGAAAAGAGTTCGCAGACACTGGAAAACCTGAATATGAGGAAAGATAAGTAAATATCACTGAAATATTCTTCAAACGGTTTCGAGTATCGAAAAAACATCAATCAGGAGGGACAATCGACTTGAATATATTGTTAAATGACAAAAAGCTTAATTTTACCCTGGAGAATGAAAAAAATCTCGGTGAAATAATAAAAGGAGTTGAGACCTGGCTTCATAATTCGGATCTTATTATTACATCCGTTAAAATTTCGGAAAGGGAACTTTTATCTGAAATAACCGATGCCTGGAAAAATACCCCGATCGATGATATTAAAGAACTGTCGCTTACCGTAAAACCAATGAGTGAAGTACAACGGACATCCCTTGAGAATATCGTTCATTTTCTAACAATGCTGAAAGAAGCGTTATTAAACAGGGATTCGGTGTTATTAAAGGAACTCAGTCATGGGTATCCTTTTATGATTGAAAGTCTTACCCTTCTCATAAAGCGGGTAAAGTCCGGATCATTAAAAAATCAATCAATCCTGTTTATTAATCGATTTCCCCGTATCAATGAACAGGTTGTATCTTCCTGGGCCCCGGAAGAAAAGGAGCAGGCATATACCTTGATTGATGCACTCCTGAAGAAACTTATGGAAATAATCGATGAGATGAGAAATCCATTTAAAACAATTCAAAAACTGACGGAAAATATAAAGACATCCATCCAGGACATAAGCGAGGTTTCCATTCTTCTTCAGACAGGAAAAGATAGGGAAGCCATGAACACCCTGGTAGTATTTTCCGATACGCTCCAGGATTTTTTAAGGGTTTTTCTTCTTCTAAAGAACAGTAACAACATCGATATAAAGGGCCTTACCATATCGGATATGAGTTTTGAAGAGTATTATAACGAATTAAACAGTGTTTTAAAGGAACTTATTGATGCGTTTCATATTAATGATTCGGTGTTAATCGGGGATTTACTCGAATACGAAATCGCACCAAGACTGGAGGGTCTTATTCAATTTATTAAACGGTTAAAAGTATCAGAGGGTTAGAAGATAGAAGACAGAAGACAGAAGGATATAAAAATTTAAGCCTGAAATTAAAGGGAGGTACTGATTAATGGCACAGTCGCTTTATTGTATTTTACTCCAGACAACCAGTTATCTTTCTCTCCCGGATACGACTTCGATCATTATCTTTGTTATTATTATCGTTATTCTTGTTCTTCTTATTATCCTGGGAAGTATTCTGTCAAAAAAGCCTGTTTTACGCGGTTCCACCTCGGGAAAAAGATATAATAAATTTGTATTTGAACGAATGGCAAGGGATGTCGGATTTGAAAAAAGGCATATCGATACACTGAAGCGATTAATTGTTATTTCAAATATCCGTCACCCCCTTTTCCTTTTTACCAATGCAGGGCTTCTGGACAGTGTGCTTAAAAAAGGGATATATTCAATAGAACGGCAGCCATCCCTTTCAGAAGATGAACGGATTCAACTTCTTAATACGATCTATGAAATAAAGCAGACAATCGAATTCCATGCAAAAAGGGGTCTTGGCCTCAGATCCACATATCTGATAAAACCGGGTCAATTGTTCACCCTTCACCATGAAACAGGAGAACGTTTTCATTCAAAACTGATCTCAAATCACAGTTCAGCCCTGGTCTGCTCCTATCCTGTCGTACCCCCGGGAAATCAATATATGTTCAGAAAGGGTACACATCTAAAGGTTTTTTTCTGGAGGGAGCGGGATACCGGGTATTCTTTTCCCTCCCACGTCCTCGGATTTGACAGAACCGGAACGGTACCGAACATTTCCCTGCAACATTCAAGGAAAATAAAAAGGGAACAGCACAGAAAATTCAACAGGAAACCCCTGAAAAAATCCTGTTTTATCTACCCTCTAAAGATTGTTTATGAAGGGACAAAAAGGAATCCGAGAAAAAAGGTTATACCAGAGGAAAATAAAAGGCAGATTGCCGTTATTTTCGATATATCGGTAGGGGGCTGCAGAATCGGTTGTCCGTCAATTCATAGTAAAGGTTCTTATCTGAAACTGGAGTTTGATATTAAACCAAGAACCCCTGTTACTGCCCTGGGAAAAGTATTAAGCATAAAACAGAGGCCCGGCTCAGGAGCAAATCATATTGTCCACGTAAAATTCGTTAAACTTACCAGTAAGAGCAGGAACTTTATCTATTCATATGTGTATAATTATATATAGCTCCTCTATTATAGCATAACGTTGACTACGCCCATGACCCAATTAATAGGGCACTACTGCTTGAAATAGTACTATTTTGCGGACAACGTATCCACATCATTGTAAGTTAACTTTTCTTCTTGCCTGAAAACCTAATCGATGCCTCCTCCCCCTACACCGACAAAATCAGCTTATCCCGTATCAGGCAGTAAAAGGACTGCGGCTTCTGCTTTGCAGACGAGAACCGCCAGCCGAGGTGTTCGGAACAATTCTGGCAGCCCAGGATAGACCATGCATACCCGGGAAACCAGGTATGTTCGAGTACCGGTTCGGAAACCTCCCGTACCATTTCACAGTAACTCACCGTCATGACATTGTAGGAAAAACCATAGGGATTGGTAAAGGTATGATACGGTGTACCCCCGGAAACACTCGTGACATACTTTTTTTCGGTAATTTTCACCTTGCATAAAAAGCAGAGGAACGCTTCTTCCCCTTCGGATAATTCTTCGATAATCTTCGGATCCGTGAGACTCAAATCCAGTACTACTAAAGATATCCTGGTAAACACCTCGATTTTCTCACTTCTCTATAATTTCTTCTCCCTTTATCCGGGTTCCTCCCCTTTTTATTATATAGTAAATAAGAAGCTGAAGCAGAACAGTATGCAGGTCTGCTTTCATCCTCCTCAATCCCGTATCAAGATCGGATATGAGAACAACCACCGAAATAACCTCATCAAGGGTATAGTTTTTATGGGCACTGGAATAAATATACTGATTTTTCTTACTCCATATTTTGAGCTTCCTGTAAATTTCCTCTTTATGAAAATTCCTTTTTATAAGACGCTTAAAATCAAGGAGTTTCCTTATCTGCCAGAGAAGCCCATTGACCAGCATGATGCCATCCGATTCCCCTGAAAGTAGAATTTTATGTAAAATTTCCATTGATGCAGGGAAATCCCTCCCGGCTATGCGTTCAAAAAGGGTAAATACATTCTCTTCTTTGCTGTGATAAACATATTTTTCAAGGTCCTCATCCCTGATAACAGAATCCTGCCCAAAAAAAAGAGCGAGTCTCATACAAATGCTTTTTAAGTTATGGGTATTATTCTCTACCATTTCCAGCAGGAATTCGAGTGCCGGCTGTTCGATTTTAATATTCTGTTGCCTGAAAAATCCATGTATCCAGCTTTGTTTCCGTGTTTCTGTTAATTCCCAGAAAATTCTTTTATTTTCTTCGGGGATTTTTTCCGGGATCTTTTTACCTGCTAATGAAGTATTATCTGAAAGAAGAAAGAGGGTGGCTGTTTGTGAAGGGTGTTCCAGGTATTCCTGTAATATTTTAAGCTCTTCCATGCCTTTAATTTCTTCGACATTATACAGGACCAGGACAGTGTACTTTGAAAAAAGCGATTCGTTCTGAAGGATAGAAACAATATCAATCATGTTCGATTCAAATGCATAAAATTTAAGGATTTCGGGTTTTTCCCCGATTTTTTCAGAGATTTTTATAATATGATTCTTTATGAATTGTCTTTTTTCCCCTTCTTCCGGTCCAAGAAGAAGATAAATATTTTTTTTAATCATACCTTCTTATCAAACAGGCTAATTTCCCTAAAATTCTTACATCCATGGCAAAAATTGGAGGATATGCTTTATTTTCTGATTGAAGCCTTATCCTGTTTTTCTCTATACAGAATCGTTTTAATGTAACTGCTTCGTTGAGCATTGCAACAACTATTTCACCATTTTCTGCGACATTCTGGTGTTGAATAATTGCAATATCACCATCCAGTATACCTGCATCTTTCATGCTGTCACCTTTTACATGAAGAGCAAAATGCTTTCCTTTACCAATATAATATTCGGGGAATTCAACCTCCCCATCAAAATTTTCCTCTGCAAAGAGAGGTTTACCGGCCGCAACATTGCCCAATATCGGAATTTTTGTCATTTCCGGATTCTTCTGATCTTCGTATTTTAAAATTTCTATTGTTCTGGAGCGTTTAAAATCATAACGTATATACCTTTTTTTCTGTAATGCCTTAAGGTGATCATAACCTCCTTTTACGGAAATCTGAAAATTCTGTGCAATTTCCCGGATAGTCGGGGGGTATCTATGAGTTTTTATAAAATCACAAATAAACTCCAATACCTCTTTTTGCCGTTTTGTTAATCCTTTCATAATATCACCGCTCAATCTTTATACCATACTTCTTGATCTTCCCATGCAGATTACTCGGATAAACACCGAGTTCCTCTGCAGCTTTCGATATATTGTAATCATTCTCCTTTAACTTTTTTTCTATTAACTCCTTTTCAAACTGCTCTTTTGCATCGATAAGTTTCATATTTTCGAATCCTGTAAAGGATGTGTCCTCTTCCTGGGTAAAACTCCTTCCCAGGTATTTTTCTACAGTTTCCGGGGAGATGATTACCTCGTCTGTCATAATATTAATACGTTCTATAAAATTTTTCAATTCCCTGATGTTCCCTGGCCAGGTATATTTTTTAAGAATTTCAAGGGATTTATCAGAAAAAGTTCTGGTTTCTGCTTTTACATCCCGCTTATATTTGTCCATAAAAAACCGGACCAGTTCATCAATATCTTCTTTCCTCTCCCTTAATGGGGGTACAACGATTGGAATCACATTTAATCTGAAAAAAAGGTCCTTTCTGAACCTGCCGGCCTCTATTTCCTGTTCAATCTTTTTATTCGTTGCTGCAATCAATCTTACATCCGCGGATATGGACTTTTCACCACCGATCCGTTCAAATTTCAATTCCTGTGTTACCCGTAATACCTTTGCCTGTGCATTTAAGGACATATCTGCAACTTCATCAAGAAAGAGAGTGCCTTTATGGGCAAGTTCGAACTTTCCTTTTCTCTGCGCCAGTGCATGGGTAAATGCGCCTTTTTCATGGCCAAAGAGTTCGCTCTCTATAAGGGTATCGGGAATTGCTGCGCAATTTACCGCGATAAATGGCCCTTCTGTGCGTTTGCTTTTATTATGAATCTCGTGGGCAATGAGTTCCTTGCCCGTACCGTTTTCGCCCAGGATCAGGATACGGGAATCTGTTGCTGCACTTTGATTGATAAGATCCTTTATTTTCATGATTGCATCACTTGATCCGATGAGTTCATCATCCGGGAAAAGAGTGGACTTTAGATCCCGGTTTTCTTCCATGAGTTCTTTCATTTTAAGGGCATTACGGACAACAGTAATAATTTTTTCCAGGGAAAGCGGTTTTTCAAGAAAGTCAAATGCACCCATTTTTACCGCTTTTACTGCAAGATCAATATTCGCATGACCGGAAATCATGATTACTTCGATACCGGGATATTTTTCTCTTATTACTTTTAATACATCAATACCGCCCATATTGGGAAGCCAGACATCCAGAATCACAAGATTTACCTGTTCTTTCTCAAGAACTGAAAGCCCTGCCATTCCATCTTCTGCAGAAGAGACATTATAATGCTCATCTTCAAGAACATCTCTTAATACCGCGCGGATACCTGGTTCATCATCTATGATTAAGATACTATCCATTTCAATTCTCCAATTTCGGTAAATCAATAAAAAAAGTCGTACCGGCACCTTTTTTTGTTTCAAACCATATATTACCATTATGATCAAAAACAATCCTTTCTACAATAGAAAGCCCCAATCCTGTTCCGTCTTTTTTCGTTGTAAAGTAAGGATCAAAGACCTTATCCTTCGTTTCATCATCAATCCCGGTACCGGTATCCCTGATCTGCAGCCGGACATAGGAGGAATATCCCTTTATAATAACATCTCCCCTTACAATGATGTCACCCCCGTCCGGCATTGCCTGGATGGCATTTTTAAAAAGATTGACAATTACCTGCTTTATCTGTGTGGGATCGCATTTAATCATAATATTCTGGTCAAGCATTTCATAGTTAATTCGAATGTCCTGGGACAGATCTTTATAAATCGAGGCAACTTCTGCTACAATGTCTTTAATAGAAACAACCTCCGGTTTCAGATCAGAAAGTCTTGTAAACTCATTGAATTCTTTTAAAAGGTCATTCAGATTGTCCACTTCTTTTATAATTGCAGAAATTGCCGATTCCAGTATGGACTCAAAGTTTTCTTTATCTTCCGAATACTTTTTTAATATCCGCTGCGCAGATAGTTTTATCGGTGTCAGGGGATTCTTGATTTCATGGGCCAGCCTCTGGGCGATTTCCTGCCATGCAGTGATTTTTTCCGCATGAAGAAGCTTTTTCCTTGACAGGTCAAGCTCCGATACCATGCTGTTAAATGAATCGACAAGAATAGACAGCTCATCGTTTGACCGTGCCAGAATCCGGAAAGAAAAATCTCCTTCGGCAATTCTTTTTGTTGCATCTTCAAGATGAACAATCGGACGAATAATCTCGCCGGTAAGCAGAAAGCTTATTAAAATAGAAAGAAGTAGTATGGGCAGGGAAAAAAGAAAATAAAAAACGATCACCACAATTTGGAATATGTTTCTATACCGTTCAAGTTGTTTGAACGTACTCCTGTGCGTCGTTATTCTGCTTGCATAATCGCTGAACTCCTTTGTGAATACAATCCCGAATACCACATAATACATGTTTCCCGATATATCAATGATGCTTACACTTCTTAATGAGCTTAAGCTCCCTTCTTCCTTTTTAGGCAAAAACCCGCTTTTATTACGGATTTCAGAAAAATTCTCAATCATCCCTTCTTTCTGTTCACCCCTGCTTAAGAGTTCTTCCCCCTGTTCATTGAAAACCTGGATAAAATTTATATCCGGATTTGCGTTTATTACCTTTTCAAAAACAAGTTCCGGATTTTCTTTTACATCTTTAAGCAGATATGAAAGGTGCGGGCTTTTTTGAAACCGTTTCAAATTTTCGTATTTATCCGAATAATAGGTAAGTGCTACTTTCATTCCCCCTTCAAGCACGTCCACAATTTTCACATTCATCCAGAAATTTATACTTGAATTAATAAAGGTAATTGAAAGAAGTGCCTGGGGAATTACCGAGAGGAGAGCCACAAAAACAAAGAATATAATAAGCTTGGTTTTAAAACTGGACCCGGGCAATTTCCTTGCACGCTCTCTTAAAAGTGTAATGATATTCACTATAATTGCCCCAAGTAAAAGCAGGGGGAAGAGAAAAATCAGTATGAGTATTAAAATATTTGTAAATGAATCGATATTCTGTATATTGGAGATAATCTGCTGGGAAAAAATAAGTACTAAAGCGATTAAAAGGATATAAAAAAGAATAAGAACAATTAAGCCTGTTGGTGTTGTGTGGGAAATACTCTGGATTTTCAAAACTCACCTTCTTCCTGGATAATAAACCTGTATTCAACCCAGGGTGAAGTTCTCCCGATGGTACCGAATATGGCTATGATATGAAGCGGGGGATCAAGCTTTACAGGATAACTGCTTACACGTGCCATTATATAGTAATCATAAGGAGTTATTTTACTGGTTTCTATAAGATGACACTTCGATAGTACAGAATAACTGTTTATAAAATCATCAATTATTTCAAAATACCGGAAACTATAACCCTCTGTCCGGATAACATACTGATTCAGGAAAAAGTCTTTAAAGGCAATAGAAGACAGTCTTTTTTCCAGGACCAGCTGATCACCCAGGAAAGAAAAAAGGCTCCTGTTTATTTTATACACCCTGAATTGAAAAATAATTTCAGAGGCAAGACCCTCTTCAAGAGAGGATGCAATCATTCCGGTGTCCAGGGCCTCGGCTTTTATTGTTCCTGTTACCCAATCCGAAGTTATTTCAACTGAAAGATGTGATTCAAGCGCGGCTGCACAGGGTGTAAAAACAAAGAGAATGAGAAAAAGTAAACTAAAAAGCCTTAATTCTTTATTGTTTTGTCTGGTATGGTTCATTTTATCTTCTCAAATATTATTTCTATCTTTCGCAGTACGATTCACTTCACCTGATCAATTATTCATTCTTCCTGGAATTTATTTTCAAATAGCCGCACAAGTGCCGCGATTGCCTGTTGTTCATCCGCACCTTCAACAATAAGTTTGAGTTGAGAATTGTATGTTGCCCCAAGACTGATAACACCCATAATTGATTTGCCATTTATACGTTCAGTATCTTTTTCTATAATAATTTTGGAAGAAAATTGAGTGGCCGTCTGTACCAGGAGTGCGGCGGGTCGTGCGTGTATACCAGCTCTGTTTTTTATTGTTACAAGACACTCTACCATAGTTTATTTAAAAGTATGCTTTTCTTCCAGAAAATAAGCCCGTGCACTTTTCGTTTCCAGCCAGTTCATTACATTGCTGCTGAACTCTTTTGCCGAATCATATCCCATTCTCTTTAACCGCTCATTCATTGCCGCAGTTTCTATAATAATCGGAATATTTCTTCCTGGTTTTACCGGTATAATAACAAATGGGACTTTTATTCCCAGAATATCTATAGATTCTTCCGAACCAATTCTGTCGTATACCTTTTTTGAATCCCATTCTTCCAGTTGAACAACAAGTTCAAGTTTTTTTTCATCCCTGATCGCACCAACACCGAATAGATGGGTGATATTTATTATTCCAAGTCCCCGTATTTCCATATGATGACTTATAACAACACTTGCCCCTTTACCTAATAAATAATTTCCGCTTACACAGCGTATATTGATTGCATCATCTGCAACAAGCCTGTGCCCCCGCTCTATCAATTCAAGGGCAATTTCGCTTTTACCGACCCCGCTGTCTCCCTTTATAAGGATACCCACCCCGAATACTTCCACAAAAACACCATGAATTGTCTGATTAGGAGCGAAAATATTACTCAAAACACGCATCACCCTGGCAGAAAACTCGGAAGAAGGAAGATCTGTTTGAAGAATCGGGCACTTTGCCTTTTCTGCAATCCTGAAAAAAGCCTGTGTGGGATTTATATTAAAGGTAAAAATACAGCAGGGTATCTCATGAGATAAGATACGCCCAATCGTGTCTGTCTGCCCTTCATTTTCCAATTTTTTCAGATATGCATTTTCTCCCCGTCCGAACACCTGAATTCGTTGGAATGCAAAATTTTCAAAAAAACCGCTTAATGCCAGTCCCGGTCTGTCAATCTCGGGAAGTGTGATTTCTCTCACGAGTCCTGTCCTGCCGGCCATACATTTCAGATTCAAGGCATCATGTTCTTTTAAATCCAGTTGAAGAAGATCTAAAACTGTAAACTTGTCCATAATTTGCTTCCTCAATTATTTTGTATGATAATGCTTATCTTTATAACAAGACTGGCTTTATCCTTACGTATCGGTTGAATTCCTTCTCTGTTTAATATAGCAAAGACCTTATCTATCGCTGCTGCACCTTGTTCTTCTCTTTTTTTACTTTTAATTCCAGCTTATCAAAGAGTTTATCTATACTTTCATAAATTTCAAACCCGGAAACATGAATATATGCAGAGCTTCCCCATTGGAAATTGATCGTAGCTTCCAGTTTATATCCATGTTTTTCTTTTATGACTTTAAAGAGTAAATCAATTAAATAGCCTGCTGCAAACTCCAGCCTGTGCAGTTTTTTATTAAAGTAGTTCCGAATATCATCGGTAATATCCTGGTGGACACCTGTAAGTTCAAGATTCATGAATCTGTCTGATACATGATCTTTGCTTTCATTATTTTTCTTTCTGTTAACACTTTTGTTCACCACGTTAAACACTCCTTCTTATTAAGGCTTTCTCATTATTTTAATCCTCAAATGGATTAATTTCCCGCGCTTATGCTGCAGGATTATTCATTACCCGGACAGGGGATTTACCTGGCTATCTCTTATCGCCTGTATGAAGATTGAATTTCCAATTCCTTTCTATATTTTGCAATAGTACGCCGTGCCAATCTGATTCCTTTTAATTCAAGGATTTCAGTGATTCTTTTATCTGAAAGATGTTTTTCTTTCCCTTCGTCTTCGATAATCTCCTGTATCATTACTTTTACACTTTGTTTTGATATCCTGGTACCCCTGGAACCGCTTCCGGAAATTGAATTGGAGAAAAAATACTTAAGTTCATATGTTCCCCATTCGGTCTGTATATATTTCCCATTTGTAATTCTTGATATGGTAGCCTCGGAAACATCTACCTCGGCAGCAATATCCTTTAAGGTAAGAGGGATCAGGAACTTTGGCCCTTTCCTGAAAAAAACACGCTGAAACTCGATAATCGCCCTGCAGGTTTTAACAAGAGTATCATTGCGTCTCTTGATACTCTGGATAAACCATTTTGCATTATTAATACTCGAGTTTACAAAATTATTTAAGTCCTTTTCTTTTTTCCGCACTTCATCGCTCATGATATCGGTAAAAAACGGATTTATTCCAAGAACAGGTATTTCTTCATCGTTCAGTATAAGAACGAATTCCCCGTCTTTTGATTTTACCATAACATCCGGGATTACGAATTTCGGAGGTTCCGTTGCATAATTTCTGCCGGGCAGGGGATCGAATTCCTGCAAAAACCCGATAATATTCTGTACTTCCTGTTCTGAAATTTTTAATCGTGCAGAAATTTCCTTAAATTTTCCTTTTTCAAGCAACTCGAGATGGTCTGCAATAAGTTCATAAGCATAAGGCCTGGGGGCAGGATGATTCGCTATCTGAACCAGCAGGGCTTCTTTATAATCCCTGGTGCAAACACCGACAGGATCAAAGGTCTGGATAAGTTTCATTACTTTATACATGGTATGTATTTCATCCGGTTTAACAAGATTCTCCGGTGGTTCTATATGAAAACCATTTTTATTCAGGTTATGAATAAGAATCTCACCTATGAGAAACCATAATCCTGGTATTGGTTGGAGCCGGAGCTGCCATATCAGATGATCCTGAAGGGATTCAGGTCTCGAAAGCACCCCTTCGATAAACTTTCTCTTTAAATCGCCATTTTCCGTCTTGTTATAATGTGTATACCCGGAATCCGATGTTTCCTCAAAAATAGTATATTCTTCACTGTTTTTTTTGGGGATATCATCCAGTGACAGGAGCGATTTATCTTCTACTATTTCCAGGGCAGGATTTTTCTCTATCTCTTCCTGTATTTTCGTCCTTAAATCTATAAGAGTAAGGGACATAAGTTTTATAGCCTGGTATAACTGGGGAGTCATCTTTAATTTTTGTTCCTGTTTCATAACAGGTTTATGTTGCAATTGCATTTTTTACTCCTGGGTTTTAAATGAAATCACTTATTACTCCCTGGCAGGTGTCTTCCAGTGACTCCCGGACCGATGATTTTGTTGCTTTTCAATTCAGAAAAAGAAAGCATCTCTTTCTTTTATTGTGCACTAAATCCGGCTTCTTGTCAATAGTATTTTTCAACAATAGTGATCAGATAAAAGAAATCAAATCACATCTGGAAATTCTCTCCTAAATATATTTCCCTGGCATCCTTATCTGAAAGTAATTGTTCTTTTGTTCCGCTTACCTTGATTTTACCATGATTTATGATGTAAGAGCGTTGTGTAATTTCCAGTGTATCCCGTACATTATGGTCGGTTATAAGTACTCCGATATTCATACTCGACAATTTTTGTACGATTTTCTTTATTTCGTGAACGGCAATTGGATCAATACCTGCAAAAGGTTCATCCAGAAGAAGAAATTTGGGTTGAATCGCCAGTGAACGGGCTATTTCTGTTCTTCTCCTCTCCCCCCCGGAAAGTGTATATGCCTTTTGTTTGCGGACTTTCTCAATACCAAGCTCTGTCAGCAATTCCTCCAATTTTTCTTTTTTCTGGTTTTTTGTAAGATCATTCCTTGTTTCCAGAATTGCCCATATATTCTGTTCCACAGTGAGTTTCCTGAACACAGAAGGCTCCTGGGGGAGGTATGAAATGCCCTTTTGTGCCCTTTTATACATGGGAGAATTGGTAATATTATGATGATTCAGATAGATACTGCCGATTGTCGGTTTGATGAAACCCACGATCATATAAAAAATCGTGGTTTTTCCCGCTCCATTCGGACCGAGAAGCCCGACAACTTCCCCGACATGCATGGAAAAACTCACATCATCCACCGCAAGTTTTTTCCTGAACTGTTTAACAAGGCCTTCCACGCTTATGGTACTATGATCATTCATCTTTTTCCCCTGTCAGGTATCCCCTGGTTTCTCTTCACTTTCCCGGCTTTTCGCATCTTCTTTTCCCGTTTTATCGCTATCTGTGGTATCTGTTTCCTCCTCTTTTTTGACATCCGCTTTTCCTGTATCGGTTTCCTCCTTTTTTACATCATCGGTTTTTTCCTCTTCCTCTTCCCAGAATACTTCTCCTTTTACATTTCCTTCAAGGTTTATTTCATCATTTTCCAGGTCAATATATATTTTCAGGGCTTTGTATTCATCTCCTTTCCAGATAACCCTGGGCATTCCCGAAAGTTCCAACCGGTCTTCCTTTCTTAAATACCGGGCGAACTCCGACCTGCAGACCATATCTTTCTTTAAAATTCGTACCCCGATCTGGATGATTGTTATCTCATCCTCTTCCCAGGTCTCGATAAGACCTCCCTTTACAACAATCTCATTTTCTTTATCTTCCATTAATGCATTATCCTGAAAACGGATCATATCTGCTTTTCTGTCGTAAAAAAGCTTCTTTGACCATACCTCAATATTTTTTTCCTTATTGATTACATGAACATTTCCCGTGCAGAAAATATAATTATAATCCTTCCCATACAGTTCGATGGAATCGGCACTTATGAAATTGTCTTTTGACGTAAGTTCTGCCATCCCGGATAGTAATGTTCTTTCTTTGCCCCTGGCAAGAATCGTTTTCATATTATTCCCGGAAAAAGTAATAGTATCGTCGGAAAACAATAACAGGGAAAACGTAAAAAATAGAATAACGGGAATAATCCTTTTATAAAGAAACATCATGATACTATTACCTCAATATAAATAAAACAATCCGGTTTTTTAACAGGTTACACACAATCCATACACCATTATATCTTCTTCCGGCTAATTTGTACAGTGATTATCGATTATAGGGTGGAAGTTTACAATCGGGTTTTTGGAACCACAGATGACACCGATTACACCGATTGATGGGCTTGCCCGATATCGAATTCCCACCCTCGATTATAACAGGGATTCCCCAAATGAAACTATAGATTGCTCATGAAAAAGGTTATTGCGAATTATTGATTTAGATGATATGATTGGTTATTGATTATGTTAAAGACAAATTTTCTCCTGAAATTATTCAGGAAGGGTTTTATAATAAAACTTCTCCTTTTAACTCTCCTGTACATGCTTCTTCCCCTTATAGAAATTTTTATCATCATGTATATGAGTGATTATTTCGGACAATTCCTTCTTCTTGGTCTTGCTGCATCCACCGGTTTACTTGGGGTCCTTATCGCCCTTCTCCAGGTAAACAAAACTCTTATTACGTTAAAAGAAAAGATAAGGAACGGAGAATACCCGGGCAGGGAGTTTATGATTCTTGCCGGAATTCTTGTAAGCAGTCTCCTGCTTATCACACCGGGATTTATTACCGATTTACTCGGTTTTCTTCTTTTGATCCCTTTTTTCAGAAATGAAATAGGAAAGGTTATTACCGGTAAAATCGATAAAACATTACGTGAGATTTATGAATACCTGCGGTTGTATGAATTGTAGGGAATCACGATATCTTTTCACCTAAGAGTATTTTAAGCTGTTTTATCTCCGATACCAGTTTACCCCTTTCCATATTCTGAAAACGCTTTGGCACCATTTCCCTGCTTGTACATTCCAGTACGGCAACGAGATTCTGGAGTTCGATTTCATGGGGATATGCCGGGGGAATAAAGTCCTTTATCGTCTCGTCCAGATCCCCCTTTGTAACAAAGATATGCCCTCTCATGGCAGAAAGAAACTTTGCCCGGATAAGAATGGACTCAAGATCGGCCCCGGAAAAATCAAACCGGTACCGCCTGAAAAGGTCTGCAATATTCACTTTTTGTATTTTTAAATTCAACTTTTTTACCAGGGTCTGGAAGAGGTGCTCTTTCTCTTCGATTGTTTCCGGGTAAAAAAGGGCCAGGTGTTCCTCTGCCCTTCCCTGGCGCTTAAGGTCAATAGGGAGAAGATCAGGCCTGCATGTAATAAGAAACCATATGATATTTCCGCGGTATTCCGTATTTCCCATAAAAGAAGCAATCTGGGCGAAAATTCTGTTACTCGTACCGGAATCCCCGTCCTGGTTCCTGTCCCCTAAAAATGCATCTGCTTCATCAATCATTACTCCCACAGGAGCCATGGCTTTTAGAAGATTCAAGCATTTTTCAAAGTTTGCTTCGGTAACACCCTGCCATTTCGACCGGAAGTTCCTGAACCTGACAATGGGAATCCCGATTTCTCCTGCAAATGCAGTGACCATGAAAGATTTTCCTGTTCCGACAGGGCCGGCAATCAGGTATCCCATGGGAAGAACATCAAAACGTCCGCCCTTTATTGCCCTTGCAGCACTTTTAAAGCGTTTCTTTACAAATGTATGACCGGAGACCAGGGAAAGATCATGTTCGGATTCAATAAACTCAAGGAGCCCTACTGCTTCAGATTCGATAATTTCCTTTTTTTTCTGCCTTAAGTATTCAAGAGAGATATCCCTGCATTCCTGGTATGATTCTGCTGCAAGCTGATTAAGGTTTACCAGGTTAAGCCCCGAGGTGATTTTCGCCATATCTTCGATTTTAAGGTTATCATCAATAAGTAATTTCTCCTGTCTTTCCGTAAAGTGAAGAAAGCTGCACCGGACCTTTTCATCCGGGATAGGAATATTCACTTTTATTGTTGCCGGTGCCCTGACAAGTCTCGGGCTTAAATCCCCGAGGTTTTCCGTAAGAAGGATAATGGAGATATCACCTTGAGTAAAAATCGGGTCATGGGCCCACCTGTTCAGGGTGACAAGACAGAAACGGTCCTCTTCCGAGTATTGCGAAAGTTCTGCATTCGGGATAATCGTTTCTGCATAATCAATAATCAATACAATGCGGAGTTTTTGGGGAATATTGGAATAAAAGTATCTTTCAAGCAATCTGAATGCTCTTACCGGGTTGGAGGTAAGAAACGCCTCATCATCCTTTTCGCTATTTCCGTTTTCCATAAAGAGCAGGTAATCCTGCTTCATCCCCGGTGTACAAAAGCTGATTCCCGAAGACCTGTCATAAAAAACGATAATGTCCCTGTTCCCGAATAACACATCGGATATATAATTCTGGATTTTTACAAAGTTGAATTCCCCTTCATTCAATTTATGAGGTAAAAAATCCATTATATTCCCATGGATGATGTAGAGATTCGCAGTTTTTGAAAGATATTTATACGAGAGATCCTGTGCCCAGGACGGAAGCACACGGATAAAAGGTAAATTTTTAAGAATAAGCTGTTCGGCCATGTTCCCCTCCCAAGGATATGAACCATTTTAATAATGAGTATAGCTGTGTTTGATGAATATGTCAAGCTCCCCGGGATTCAATTCGTTTCATTTTATTTTTTTGGACAAAAAAAAGTGAGTAATAATGCAATCTCCAGGTAGTTCCTTCAATCTAGTCTACTTTTTCATACACCTGTATAAAAAATCATAACTTTTCCATAGAATTGTATACTTTTTTATATCTTTAATTGATATTTTAACTTTATTGGATAATTCAGGGAGTAAAGATAACTATTCTATATATTCTACCGTTTGTTCGAGTTCATTACCGAGATCAACGATATTCTTCGCCACCTGAAAAATCTGTCCTGCTGTTTCTGCTGATTGTCTTGCAATTTCCGACATTTGCCGCATCGTATTTGCAACCTGTACCGAACCATTTTCCTGCTGTTTTATGGAAGTATCGATTTTTTGAGTAAAACCGTAGGTATTGTTGATTCTTGCAACGAGATCTTTCACATTACCGGAGATTGATTTCACCATTTCACCACTCTCCATCACTTTTTCCGATTCTTTTTTTGACGACATTATTATCGAATTCAGAGAGTCCTGGATCTCCTTTCCGGCTTTTTCGACCTTTTTTGCAGAATCTATTGTTTCCTTTGAAAGTTCCCGTATCTCTGCCGCGATAACGGAAAAGCCTGATCCTGCCGCTTTGCTTCTCGCTGCTTCAATCGAAGCATTAATGGAAAGAATGTTTGTTTTGTTAGCTATTTCCTTTATCAATTCGACCATAGTATTAATTAATACCGACCTTTTCCCAAGTTCCTTTATTTCTACAGTGTTCTTATTACTGAATTCTCCAGCGTCTTCGAGTTTCGAGACAATCTGTAAGAGTTGTTTTTCTTTTTCCTGCAGCAGTTTAACCATTTCCTCACTCGAAAGAACCAATTCACCGATATTTTTCGTAATCTGCTTTGCCGTAATTGTCAATTCATGCAGCGTGGAGTTAACCTCCGTAATACTGCTCGAATATTCATTTGCCCCGGCAGCCTGTTCCTGTGCTGCTTCATCAATTGTTTTCGAAGTGGATTTGAGATTTGTTATAATATCTTTCGATTTATTCAGGATACGTGTAAGAACTATATTTGATTTTTCTGATTCTTCGGCATTTTTTTTATTATCCATAACAGATGTGGTGAGGTGCTGTATAGTTTCATTGAGGATATTATTGATGATGACTAAAAGGAAATAAGATAAAATGAATAAAAAGTAATTAGAGACAATATTAGTGATCTTTTCGTTGAATGTCTCCCTGCCCGAAGGAAACAGTCTTAAAATTATAAATAACGTATGAAAAACTAATGAAATAATAAAATTTACATTGATTTGATATTTTTTTATTCCGATCAGGCAGGCCATTATCAGGACAAGTAATGTCGAAAGAACATTCACATATAAATTTATTGAAGAAGTGGACGCTGCGGGATTAATAAAAGCATGTAATATAAAAACAGCCATGGCAGGAAAGATCACAAAATTACTGGCAATTTCGTATTTATGTTTTTTTAAGAAAAATAAAGAAATTAAAATAACCAACAAAGCTGTGGAATAGATTATAATTATATCAATTTTGCCTGAAAAAAAGAGCTCACTTACAATATATAAAAAACAGGTTATTTCAAGAGAAATTATTGCAATTAACGTGGCTTTTGCTTTTTTTCGTATTAACATCAATTCGTCGTCATAACCGGATAGAAAAAAATTCATGAAACGCATTTATCTACCCCCTCTCCACCTTGCCAGTACTATAATTGGGGTTCAACCATGTTGGACACTGGGGTTGTCTAAAAAGTCAAATTTTTTAAAAATTGATCCATATATAGTGGTGTTTATAAATATTTTCCTCATAAAACACCACTA
>JAFGQK010000059.1 GCA_016935735.1 Spirochaetales bacterium
AGTTCCTTCCTGCATTGCTTTTTTAAGAAAAAAAAAATTTTTTACTGTTTCAAGCAGGTGTGAAACGCAGGCTTTTTAGACAGCCCCAGTACCTTGTAAATTACTATTGTGCCTCAACGAAAGTTGAGGAGCGCAGCGATGGAAGTTTATAACCAGATGGGATCGGGTAGGTTATTTGATAAATTATGGAAACGATTAATATTATAATATGTAGATTTATTAGTGCCGATTAGTGAAGATGAGTGGTTACTATCGGGGGAGTAGTTACGGTTTTTTGTTAAAAAAACCTGATTGGAAAATCGCACCCAGGTAAAGAGAAACCTTGACATATCACACCCAATCCTGTAACAATTGATGGATAACAGGTGAAAGGGAAAGAATATGAACAAGGATATTATTTACATTCCGGTAGATACAATGAAGAAGTTTATGAAAGAGGTTTTTACCGGACTTGGGGTACCGGAGACGGATGCGGATATTTGTACTGATATACTCATTACCTCGGATCTCCGGGGTATCGATTCCCATGGGGTGGGAAGATTAAAAATGTACTATGACAGGATCAAGGCAGGAATCCAATATCCCGTTACCAATATAACCATAGTTAAAGAAACCGAAACCACCGCAACCATAGACGGCGGACATGGTATGGGTCATGTTGTTGCCTGTAAAGCCATGAAAATGGCAATTGAAAAAGCCCGGGAATATGGACTTGGAAGTGCAGCGGTACGAAACTCCACCCATTACGGGATTGCCGGTTATTACCCGCTTATGGCGATAAAAGAGGGAATGGCAGGTCTTTCGGTCACCAATGCCCGGCCTTCGATCCCGCCGACTTTCGGGATTGAACCGATGTACGGGACAAATCCTTTGACCATTGGTGTCCCCACCGATGAACCTTTTCCTTTTCTTATCGACTGTGCCACATCAATTTCACAGAGGGGCAAGATAGAACTTCTGGATAGGGCGGAAAAACCGACACCCGAAGGATGGGCGATAGATTCGGAAGGAAAGCCTCATACCGATACAAAAAAGCTTTTAAAGGATCTGGTGGACGGGACAGCTGCTCTTCTCCCGATAGGGGGACAGGGAGAAACATTCGGCGGTCATAAGGGATATGGCTGGGCGGTTATTGTGGAGATACTCTCTGCTGCACTCCAGGACGGTTCATTCTTATCGGATCTTAAAGGCCAGGATTCGGAAGGCAACAAGGTTCCTTATAAACTGGGCCACTTTTTCCTTGCTATCAATATAGAAAGCTTTATTCCCCTGAACCAATTCAAGCTTATAGCAGGTTCTATCTGCCGTGCATTAAGAAACTCAAAAAAGGAACCCGGTCAATCGCGTATCTACACAGCCGGGGAAAAAGAATATGAAGCAGAACAGGAACGGATAAAAACAGGTATTCCGGTAAATGCAAACTTACGGAAAAACCTTCAAATAATGGGAGAAGAACTCCATTTGTCCGGATATGATTTTCTTTGATTTAACAAAGCTTAATTAAATTGTAAATTTCTGGAAAAAAAAAGAGGAGCGGCAAAACACTTTGATGGTTCTCATTATTGAACATAAACATAATTAAAATCCGAAGAAATCATTCAAGGCATATCCGGCAGCGACCCACAGGTGTGGAGTATTTCCGGTAACATAGCCAATTTCCAGGTAAATATCAATAATCGAAACCTTTGCCCCAAACTCGACCCCACTCAACCAGGCTTTATCAGTACTCAGGCAATATCCTGCATAACCCTGGGCAAAAAGATCGGATGATCCAAAACGGAATACCGCTCTTAAGGGGAAATGAACGAATTCCGTTTCTGTCCTGCCCTCTATTTCCCCTACCACAAAGGCAATTCCCGCTTCTGCTCCCACACTCATTATTGCAGTTAAATTATAGCGTACACCGGCAAATGGGAAGAAACCAATCATATAGGATTTATCCGTATCAAAGAATCCCATGGATGTACCGAATCCCATATCCAGACTGATAATCCGGTAGTTTTTCTGGGCAACAGCAAAAAAGGAACCAATCAGCAGAAATAGTATAGTAAACAGAAAAGCTTTTTTTAACACGAAAAACCTCCTTAATATAATATCTGTCTTTCACTTTGAATCTATCACGGATTTTGTTAAATATCATTGTTTTTCATAAAAAGGGGAAACCGGGAAGCGGGATAATTACGGTTCCCCCTCTTTTCATAATTTGCCAATTATAGGATTAATTATCTGGCAAAAAATACCTTTTTGCCAGATAAATTGAATGCGAAATTTTATTGACAATGTAAAGAAAGAGTTTTATAGTGACCCTGACAACCATAACTATGAAGGAAACAGAAGAGTTTTATTAAACACCGCGCGTGTTTTATACTGATAAAGGGAACGATAGCTCCATCGATTGTTTTCATTTTATGACGGGCTATGAAACAAATACAGGGAAGGATGACCACGAAGCATTTGTGGTACTTTTGCCATTAATTTATCGGTTTTAAGGGCAAAAACAAGGAGAAATAGGGATCTTTATTAAGATTTTCCAGCATGATGTGAAAATAATATGTTACGGAAAAAGATGATTCACAACTGTTTCATTTATCATACAAACATGTTTGATATCACAGAAGTAGAAAATGGATAAAGAAGCAAGAAAAAAGATGATTTTTATACTAAAGGTTCTCGAGAATAACAACAAAGCAATGAGTTCAAGGAAGATCGCTTCCCACCTTGCCACATATGGCTATTTCTTGCCAGAAAGAACGATCCGGCATTACCTGAAAATCTGTGATGAGAACGGATTTACTGAAAAAAACGATTCCAGATCCACCAGGGTGATAACGCAAAAAGGGATCGATGAGATTTCCAATTCCTTTGTTCTTGAAAAAGTGGGCATCATGTCCACCAAGATAAACACCTTATCCTATGAAATGGATTTTTCCATAAAAAAAAGAAAAGGAACTGTTATTCTTAACATCTCTTTGCTGGAAAAAAAGGTATTTACAAAATATAAATCGAATATTAAAGAAGTCTTCGAAAATAACTTAAGCATGGGAAAATATCTTTTACTCATGGAAGATTTATCCCGTATCTCACAATTCTCTCACATGGAAGTAAAAAACAAGCTGGCACTCGGTACAATATGCAGCATTACATTAAACGGGATATTATTACGGCATAATATCTATGTAAACCCGGTCTTTGGGGGGTTACTGGAAATGCAAGACCGGCGCCCCTACCGGTTTACCCAGCTTATCAGGTATGACGGTACTTCCCTGGACCCGATTGAAATCTTTTTGCGTGGAAGAATGACAAGTATCAATGAATATCTATCAACGGGAAATGGAAAAATTGCAGCAAGCTTCAGGGAAATCCCGGCAATTGCATATTTTGAAGTCCTGAAATTAGAAAAAACCCTGGAAAAAACAGGGCTGAACGGAATCTTATCCATCGGTAAACCAGGGTTACCGCTTTGCGGGATTTCGGTAAAAGAAGGGATGTGCGGTATGATTGTTGTTGGCGGTCTGAATCCCTTTGCCCCGCTGGTCGAAAAAAACATTGAAGTGCAAAACTATGCTCTTCATACTCTTATAAATTTTGAAGAGCTCGTTATATACAATAAAGTTTTATAAATTATTCAGGAGGATATTATGGTAAAGGAATTTATGGAGAAGGTGATTCAGAAGAATCCGGGGGAGATTGAGTTTCACCAGGCTGTTCGTGAGGTGGTTGAAAGCCTGGAATCGTATCTTAAGAATAATCCAGAGTACATGGAAAAAAAAATCCTTCAAAGAATTGTTGAGCCGGAACGCGTCATTATATTCAGGGTTCCCTGGATCGATGACCAGGGTGAAATCTGTGTAAACAGGGGTTTCAGAATCGAGATGAGCAGCGCGATCGGCCCTTACAAAGGGGGATTACGGTTTCATCCTACCGTGAACCTCGGTATTCTTAAGTTCCTGGCTTTTGAGCAGGTCTTTAAAAACAGTCTTACCGGTCTCCCGATGGGCGGCGGAAAAGGCGGGTCGGATTTCGATCCAAAGGGAAAATCCGATAACGAGGTAATGCGATTCTGTCAGAGTTTCATGACGGAACTCTCCCGTCATATCGGTCCTGACACGGATGTCCCTGCCGGGGATATTGGTGTCGGCGGGAGGGAAATCGGATATATGTTCGGCCAGTATAAACGGTTAAGAAACGAATTTACCGGTGTCCTTACCGGTAAAGGTCTTGGCTGGGGCGGAAGCCTTATCAGGCCGGAAGCCACCGGTTACGGGGCTGTATTCCTGGCCTGTGAAATGCTGAAAACCAGGAATGAAAGTATCAAAGGAAAGGTCTGTACTGTATCAGGTTCCGGGAATGTTGCACAATACACGATTAAAAAACTCCTGCAGCTTGGTGCAAAACCCGTCACCCTTTCCGATTCCAATGGGTTTATCCATGATCCCGCGGGAATAGATGAAAAGAAATTACAGTTTGTACTGGAACTCAAGAATATAAAGCGCGGACGAATCAAGGAATATGCGGATAAGTTCAACTGCGAGTACTATGAAGGAAAGCGGCCATGGGGAATCAAATGCGATATGGCTTTCCCCTCTGCCACACAGAATGAAATCAACAAGCAGGACGCGGAAACCCTGGTAAAGAACGGCTGTATCTGTATTACCGAAGGTGCCAATATGCCGAGTACCCCGGAAGCGATCGAGGTATTTATTTCAGGGAAAATACTTTATGGCCCGGGTAAAGCGGCGAATGCCGGCGGGGTTGCCACGAGCGGACTCGAGATGTCCCAGAACAGTTTACGGTTAAGCTGGACCAGGGAAGAAGTCGAGAAACGGCTTCACGATATCATGATCAATATTCACGAAACCTGTGCAAAATACGGAAAAGAACCGGATGGATTTATCAACTATGTTAATGGGGCAAATATCGGCGGATTCGTCAAAGTAGCGGATGCAATGATCGACCAGGGTCTGGTATAAAGAACGATATTCTTAAAACAGGAAAAAGAAAGGTTTCCGGCACTACTGTGCGTACTCCAGTGCGCACTGGAGTGCAGGGAACCTTTTTTATTAAAATCCTGTTCACTGGCAAACTATACTTTTTATAGTAACTCGAAATTCGGCCTTATTTGATATTTCCCATTATTGATTTATACAGTTCTCTCACATGTTCATTTTTATGTTGTTTCATTGTTTCTAATTCAGATTTACACTCATCTATATCTACTATATTTCTGAAAATCAGATAATCTACTATTCCTGCCCCCCAGATTTGAATTGATTCATCATTATTCTTTAAAAACTCATGAACCCATTTCAAAACACTTTTATCCGAAATTATTCTTAAAAGTTCTATAGCGGTGCGTTTTCTTTCAATATTATCATCATTGATGTAAATTTGATAACACCTATTCATTGCTGATATTGGGGTAATAATACTTAAAACTAATCGAGCAAGTTCTGAATGTTGTTTTAAATCAATATAATAATCAACTGCGGAAACGATGGCTTCTTCTCCAATAATCAATTCTAATGCTCTTTTTGCGTGTTCAGATGAATATATCTTATCAATATTTAATTTATCTGCAATTGCTAACCAATCAATATTTTTCACAATAAATCTCCTCTATCTGTTAAAACAATAAGCCATTTTTCACACTTTCGTACAACCATTCTTTTTATTCATTCATTTTATTCTTTTTCTTCTTTTGGGAATTTTATTGATACTATTTCACCTCAAAGCCCGTGTATATCCCTTATACGTCTTATCAACTCATCGACTTTTCCCGGTCTTTCCTCATATGCAGGAAAAGGATCATCGTACACCTTATTCCCGAGAAGCCCCTGCACGATATTCCCGATGCCGGGACCGAGAACGTTCAGGTTATAACCGCCTTCCAGGCAAAAGATGATCCTTCCCCGGCAGAGTTCTTCCGCTGTATTTATGAGTGCACGGCATAAAACATTATACCCGGTAAGACTTAATTGAATCGCAGAAAGAGGATCCTCCCCATGGGCATCAAATCCCACGGAAACAAAGAGAAACCCGGGACGAAATCGCTTTAATGAAGGGACAATCACCTCTTCCAGTGCTTTCTGATACCCCTTATCCCCTGTATATGCAGGAAACGGGATATTTATAGTGGTTCCTCTCCCCTCCCCTTCTCCTGTTTCATTCATCTTTCCCGAACCGGGATAATGGGGATACTGGTGGGTGGAAATATAAAGAACGGAAGGGTCACTATAAAAGATCCACTGGGTTCCATTGCCATGATGAACATCGATATCGACGATTGCCGCTTTTTCTATCCCGTGATGGAGAATGCATGACCGGACGCCAAGGGCAATGGTATTGAAAAGACAGAATCCCATAGCCCGATTCACTGTCGCATGATGCCCGGGAGGCCTTGCAAGAACGATACCGTTTGTAAGTTCGTTATCCGCTACTTTCCCTGCGAGGTCTATCATTCCCCCTGCTGCTCTTATCGCTGCCTCGTAAGAAAACTCATTCATATATGTATCGGGGTCTATATAAGAGAGACCGTTCTTCCCGGATTCTCTAAGCTGAGAAATAAGTTCCTTATCGTGGCAGGTAAGAAGTTCCGTTTCCGTTGCAGGTCGTGCCGTTACCTTTTCAGGTTCTGCGAAAAGCGACCCCTGTTCTGATTTACCAGGGTGATCTTCCAGGTAGGAAACAATCGCCTTAAGACGTCCGGCATGCTCCGGGTGGCCGGGAAGGTTATGCTTTAAAAAAATTTCATCATATAGTAAACCGGTTTTCATAACAACAATGATGGATACATCCCCTTTCTCCTATTTTACCGTCATGGTGAATACCCCATCCCAATTAGCAGGCGGGGGATTACTCTTAAACAGTCCGATTCTACGGATAAAGACATTGCTTGTTCTGTCGTTATACTCTTCATTACACTTTGTAAATACCTTAAGTGCATCATTCCATTTCTTGTTTCTGTACTGTTCAAGACCTTCCTCGAAATATTTCTTTATTGTAAGAAGTTTCTTATCTGCTTTTTTCTTATCCTGAAGAATCTCGTATATTCTTACCGGGATACTTTTCCCTTTTACTGCTATAAGATCTATTTCCCTGCATATATATAAATCCTTTACTTTTGTATAAACAGTTTCTGTCATAAGGGCTTTTGTATGATACACCTTATTCGCCCCTTCCAGGCGTGCGGCGAGATTCACCGTGTCCCCGATACTGGTAAAATCCATCCTTTCCTTTGCCCCGACACTCCCGAATACCACCGGGCCGGAATTGAGTCCGATCCCTATCTGCACTGCCTTTTGCTGTTTTTTCTCTCTTTTTTCCCTCTCTTCTGCCATGGCGGTACGAATTTCCATGCTTGCCTTACATGCGTTTTTTTCCTTATCCGGGCCGTCAAACGTACCCATAATCTCGTCACCGACAAACTTATCAATATCACCATGATTGTTCATGATTATTGTCGATTGAATATCGAGGTACCGATTAAGGATACTCACCACCTTGGCGGGAGCCAATCCTTCACAGAGTGTAGTAAATCCCCGGATATCGGTAAACAGAAAACATAATTTTCTGATCTGGGAGACAGGCTTTCCTTCTTCCACATGCGTAAAGGTAGAGGAAGAGATATAGGGAATTACCCCTTTTATGACATTTGTCATATCATTGATTTCGGTAGAGAGAGTTTTTATTTCATCCTTTGTTTTTACGATGTCCCTGTAGGTAAGAAGATCTGCAGAAACCTTCATCTTGCCTTTCAGCATTCTGGAGAGGGTTGTCCCGAGTTTGTTGACATTCATTCTCAAAAAAAGAAGCGGGAAAACGATTCTACTCCCGAAAATATAGACCAGGATAATCGCCAGGTACATAAAGATAAAGCTGAAAATAATCACTTTTACCTGGGTCCTGAAATATGCTTCAAAAACGGCATCTTCGGCATATACAGCAAGTGCGTATCCTATTATCCGGTTACTCAGAAAGACAGGTGAAATAAACTCGTATGTTTTCATTTTACTGTTGTACCGTGCCTGTGTCTCGGTAATGGATGCATAAGAAGGATCAAGCTCATTTCCGAGTATTTCCGTATCTGTACTGACTGCTATAACATAATTCTCTGTTTTTCCCTGCTTTTTATAAAACGAGAGAGAATTAAACCTGAATTCGGATGAATTATTTCTTGCTTTCTCCATTGCAAGATAATCATTGATTGCAATATCATCGTCTATGTTTGTCTTGATAACCATGGCGCTTCTGCCTGCAAGGGTATTCCCTGTATCGAAAACAGAAGCGAGTACGGTGTTGGAGAAATCCACCATGAGAATCGAACTTAAGCCCAGAAGAAGGATAAAAATAAGTCCAAGAAAAGATACAAGGAGTTTCTGTTGAATACCTACCTTTATCCCGATTTTTACTGATGCATCTTCATCTTTTCTGGATAACCGGCGGAATTCAAGGTACTCCTGGTAATTCTCATTCACTTTCCTGAAGAATTTTACCAGGAATACGGAAAATGATACATTATAGATAATAGAAAATCCGCCCAGGATATAGGTATAGAGAGAGAAAGTCTGGAAAAAACGGATATTGATTGCATATGCCTGGATATAAAGAAAAATCAACACAACCAGGCAGGCGGAAGAGATAATATTGAATAAAATCGGGAAAAACCTTTCTGCGGCACAGAGAAAAGCCATTTTCTTCCTGAAAAACACTGAAATTAACTTGAGTCCGCAAATTACCGGGATTAAAAAGGTGAGTATGGATGCGATTACCAGCATATGGAATTCCCCGCCTTTTATATAAATGAGAAAGGGGAGGTCAAAGGATTTTACCTGAAATAATCCCGGCAGATAATAAGGCAAGACATACCAGGTAAGAACGCTCAGGGCATAAAAAATTTCCACAATATGCAGAAAAATATGAATTTTGCTCTTTGTTGTATTATCCAATATCGTCTCTCCTAATGTGTATCAAGCAGTTCTTGCCTGGATTCTGCTTTTTCCAGGTAATCACCAGCCTGCTGATAATGTGCATCAATATGAACAATCAGTTTCAGCAACTTTATCGCCTCTTTGTAGTTTTCTTGTTTATAGAATTTTAGAGCACTCTCATAAATTCCTGCAAGTTCATTCCTTACCTTTTCTTCCCTGGCTTTTAACTCTTTTATACGATTTTTATCATCTGTTTTACTCAAAATACTCTGAATTTTATCATATGCAGCAATCAGATCCTTTTTAGCAATCAGGGCATCAATCTCTTCGAGCCATTTTTTAAAAGAATTGGCGAACTCGGTATCCTGTGTGATACGTGAAATTTTATTCTTAAGAGCAACGGCTTCATCGGTTCTTTTCGCCCGGAGTGCGGCTTTAATTTTCGCTTCTGCGCCATTATAATCCTTTTTCGCAAGTAATGTATTTGCCCATTTGTAATACAAATCATACGAAAGTCCGGCAATATCTCCATCATATCCTGCATCCAGTTTTCTGTTTATTTCTTTACAGGCATTTAAAAAAGACTCGGTTCCTTTAAAATCGTTTTTTGCAAGGTTTTCCTTTGCATCCTTTAATAATCCTTTTATAATTACCTCCAGGTTTGACTCTATTTCCTTTTTATCTGATTCCGCCTGCTTATTCCCCGGATCAATCTTTAACACCTTCACGCAATTGTCATAAGCATTCAGGGAAATTTTTGATTTACTTAACAGACTGTCATCTTCTTTCATTTTTTTAAGTTCTGCTTCTGCCTGATTCATGTATTTTGCCGCTAATTTTTCTGTTAATCCGGCAGTCTCTTTCTTGAGACGAATAACCTCTTCGTTTTCAGGGTCCAGTTCATATGCCTTTCTTACTGCATAGATTAACGTAAAATCCTCCTCTTCGGATCGCTTTTCCTTTTTAAAAAGCTTCTGGGCAATTACCAGTTTCTCCTCGACTTTTGCAATAGCAAAATTATTTATTTTCCCGAGATATTCCTCTGCTTTCTCGTTTTGAGGATTAAACCGGAGGGCGACAATAAAGTATTCTTTTATTTCCGTTAGCTTCTGGTAATTCTCCTGTGATTCCAGTTCCGCTTTATAGAGTTTTATCCCTTTTTCCGAGATTACGTTTGATTTTTCTTCATTATCCAGGTTATTCACCAAAAAAAGGCTGTCCAGAGGAAGCGAAGTACAGTCTATGAAAAAAACCACTGCTATTCCTGTTAGAAAAAACACCAAAACTTTCATAATACACTCCTTCATTTCAATAATCTGATTTTTTAATTACCTGTAAGCTTTTTTCTTCATGAACACACAAGAAAGTAAAATTTTGTAAAGAATCGAGAATTCTCCTACAAACTTCCCTCCCGGGTGATATATTCAATTGATTTTGAGTATTATATCCCTATCTTCCTTACAATTATAATGATTAATGATGAGCGTGTAAAGTCATTTTTTATTTTTCTTATCTTTCAATCGATGCCTGGTGACAGTAAAAAACCAAAATGAAACCAGGAACAAAAAGTATTGTATACACAGCGTTGGGTCCAACTATTTGAACAAAATACTGGAAAAAAACAAAAAGGGAATGGGATATATGATCTATATGGATTCATCCCGGGTGGCTGATGAAAACAGATGAAAACAGCATGATCCTTTCAAGCCCGGATAATGAAGCAATCATTTATTATCATATTATAAATGCACAAAAATTAACCAGAGCACTCACTGTCATGGAAGATGAACTGAAAAAGATTATGAGTTCTATCCGTGTGGTAAATAAACCAGAGCAATTCAGAATAATTATTCGTTATACCGTCCGCTAGTGCGGACAGAATTTATAGCCGATTGTATGAACGGTAATAATATAACGGGGTTGGGACGGATTGTCTTCTATTTTTTGTCTTAATTTGGCAATATGCTGGTCAAGAGTGCGTGTAGTCCCTTCATAACGTACCCCCCAGATTTCATCAAGAATGGTAAAGCGGTCAAGGACTTTATCTTTATGCTTGATAAAAAACCGGAGCAGGTTCAATTCACGCAGGCTTATAAGAAAACTCTTTGTCCCTTTTTTCCCTGAATAGGTCTTTACATCAATAACGATATCCCCGAAGGTTATCTTTTCTTCTTTATCATCCTCCGGCATTACCGATGCACGACGGAAAGCTGCACGAATCCTGGCAAGTAATTCCTGGACCCCGAATGGCTTTACAATATAATCATCTGCGCCCAGCTCAAGGCCTACCACTTTATCAACCTCCTGGCCTTTTGCAGTTAACATAATAACAGGGGTGACAGGGTCATTTTTCCTGATTTCCCTGCATACATCATACCCGCTTTTCCCGGGAATCATAATATCCAGAAGTATGAGACCGGGTTTGCAATCCGCATAGAGACAAAGGGCATTATTCCCGTCCCGGGCAGTAAAAACACGATACCCTTCTCCTTCCAGAAGATCAACAAGGCCGGTAAGAATAGGGATATCATCCTCCACAATAAGTATTCGTTCTTTATTCATTTTTACCCCCGGTTTGCAGGACAGGAAGTGTCACCTGGAAGATACTTCCTCCCCCTTCTCGGGGGAAATACCGGATCGTTCCATGATGGGCGGTAATAATCTTTCTCGCTATTGCAAGACCAAGGCCGCTGCCCCTGACCCTTGAGGTAAGGGAATCATCCACCCGGAAGAACTCCCTGAATATCTTTTTTGCATACTTTACCGGGATGCCGATTCCCCTGTCTTTAATATTGATTTGTATATAACCATCCGTTGTTATGAGTTCCAATGTAATCACCTTTTGCAGAGCCGAATACTTTTCTGCATTTGCAATTAAATTAAGCAAAGCCTGCTTCAAAGATCCACTGTCCGCATTTACCATTACTTTATCTTTAGATGCAGAAAATTCAATAACAAACCCCTGCTGTTCAAGCCTCAGGCGCTGATCTTCCATCAATGTATGGCACAGGTGAATGATATCTGTTTTTTCCTTATGGTATTGTTTTTTATTCCGGCCTATTTTTGAAAAATCAAGAACATTATTGATAAGCCTGGACAGGCGTTCCGTTTCCGATACCATAAGAGTCAGGTACTTTTTCTGTTTGTCCCTATCCGGCAGACGTTCCTCTTTAAGCATTTCCGCAAACAATCGTATCGAAGTAAGGGGTGTTTTGAGTTCATGGGAAACATTCGATACAAAGGTTGTTTTTTGCTGTGCAAGGATAATCTCCGAATAAAAGGATTTCAGAATAAGAATACCCCCGGTAATGATTGAAATAATAAATAAAAATATTAAAACCCACATGACAAGGGCAATTGAACGTGCCCTGGAGGTAATAATATCCGGGTCGGTAAGATATGCAGCGACTTCCCACCGGGGAAGGATTTCACTGATTTCCCGGGAAACAATGGGAATCCTCCAGTTCCTGCTATGATTTTCTTCCGGTAAAATGAGTGGAATTCCATCCTCATCAAGGATGGTGAGGATTCTCACACGGGTATAAACATACTGAATACATGTCAAAAGCCTGTCTTTATAAGCCTCTTCACGAATAATACACCCGGCTATATACCCGGAATCGATTTTTGTCCAGAAATAGAGAACAAGATCATTTTCCATTATACGGGGAATGAGTCCGGAATTTTGCCCCTGTGTGATTTCAGAAAAGGAAAGCTGCCTGGATATAAAGACGGATTCGGGAGTTATTTGTTTTTTATCCTTTTTCTGAACCTGGACAATACTCCTGGGAATAAGCTCATTTCCTTCCTCTATCGCCTGTTCATATACCATATCCCTTACTTCCTCATCCTGCTCAAATTGAATCCGGGCATTCTGATTCATGTATTCCTCGTTCAATATATCCGTTTCATTTGATAAAGAATCCGGCTCCCTGTTTTTTTCAACATCACTTGCATTGGACCATAACAGATTGTTTTTTATCTGTTGCTTATTTACGATGATCTCTTTATACGCAATAGCGATATTTTGATATACCGGGATGGAAACCTTATTGGTCAAAAAGCCATTATGCTGATGAAAAAACTCCTCATCCTTATTGTCCGGCCAGAGCAGGGTAAAATCTTCTGTAACAAGAAAGGGAATATCTATGAGCATATTCTTTTCTGTAAGTAATACAAATTTCTCCCGGGAAGGTTTGTCCCCGGGAAGATTCTCACGAATGGCAGAACGAAACTCATCTTCCAATTCTCTATTTATTTTTTTAAGTTCATTATTAATGACAGATATTGCATACATAACATCTGCCAAAAGGGTGTCTTCAAACTGCTTTTCTATATATACTTCTTCCCTGTCAACAGCACGAAGGGCAAAATAGCCAAGAAACATACCCGGAATAAGAACAGAAAGGATAAAGAGGATTCCGGCTGTCGGTTTGATCGTTCCCTTCATTAGTTTACCACTCCTTCGTGTGCCGGTATCTATTATGCACTGTTTTCCTGTGCCTTTCAAGCCGGGTTTTTGAACAACAGATTGATGCAACTATATCCTGCTGTTTCATGTCCTGGATTTGGGCGCAGCCGACATTATAAATTTAGCAAAAAAACAAGAAACAATTGTCACATTGATGTAAAATGATTGTAAAAAAAATGTAAAATGGTTACATAGGCCGGCATAATTTATAAGCACCTGGATAGCTTGTTAATTGAATTATGGACGTAGCCAACGTTATGATATATATTTAAGAGAGAGGAGAATTATGGCTGTCTCTTATTCCAGATTATTCTTTCTCCCCTGTTTATTAATCTTACTCGTTTTTTTCTCCTGTAGTCTTCAAAACGATGGGGATGATGATATAAGGATTCTGCCCGGGTATATTGAAGAGGAGCTTGTTGCCTTTACCATACGCGCCCCCCTTATTACCGAACTCCGGATAACCGGTTATAGCTCAGGTCCCGTCTCTTACCCTATCTATGCATTAAAAATGACAGATAATCCCCAGGAACAGGAAAATGAACCGGAAATCCAGTTTACCGGTGGAATTCATGGAAATGAGCAACTCTCCTGTATAATGGTCTTGAGAATGATTGAGTATATGATCGATCTTTACGAAGAGGACGATCCGGTTATCACCGGTATCATCAATAACAGTGAACTCCACTTTTCCCCGGTACTCAACCCATACGGGCTCTCCCGGGATGAACGTTACAATGCAAATTCAGTCGACCTGAACAGGAATTTCAGCTGGGCATGGGTTGATGGCTTGTTCCATGGAGATGCCCCGATTGACCAGCCTGAATCACAGGCTATCCGGGATGATGCCCTTGAGCATCCCTATGTTCTGGCTGTCCACGGGCATACCGGGGCTGCATGCATTAATACCCTGTGGGATTATATCGGGACAACGAAATCCTCCGGCACCCCATCAACCTATACCATCGATGATTTTATAAGCCTTTACCTGCCCTCTTATCCATTTATTTCAGAGGAAGCTTTACATTACAAGAATACCGTGAATGCTGCCGGGGATGACGGATTCTGGATGACAGAAGGATATGACTGGTACGCAGCTTTCGGTACTCTCCAGGACTGGATGTATGGGGTGCGGGGAGCTATAGCGTATACCCTGGAATACGACCTGTCATCCGGTCATACCTTGCTTTACGAAGAACTTTTCCAGGAGGTTTTTGATAATCACAAGGATGCGCTTATTGACCTGTTCATTGATGCCCGGAAGGGTATTTCCGGTATTATAACCGGGAGTGGGGAACTCCCGGTGGATGCAAAAGTTGAAGTGACCACTGTCACAAAAAGTGTCTATTGTGATCCTGTTACTTTCAGCCCTTTCTGTTTTACCGATCCCGATGCCGGGGATTACCATCTCCCGGTCCAGCCGGGTACCTACAATCTCGAAATAACAGCAGATGGGTACCTGCCGGAAACTATTAATGGAATTGTAGTCCCGGAAGAGACAGGGATTGTCATCCGTAATATTCAGCTTACTCCGGGTAAGGGTGAAAAAAGTCCCCTGTTCATGCCGCCTGAAATTCCGGCAGATAACATCCCTCCCGATCTGAGGGAAGAATAACAATCAGGGTTTTTCATTAATGAAAAACAATCAGGGTTTTTCATTAATGATCGATTCTTTAAGGACACGGATAAGAAATGTATTTGCCCATTCCCTGTCCGGTTCTTCCCGGAGGGTTGATTGAACCGATTGTATTTTTTCATACCATAGTTCATACATTTCGAGTAATTCCCCGTAGCTTGCCTGCTGGTTCCTGATCTTAAGAATCTGCTTTCTTGCAGCACCCCGGATAGGATAAGAAATCCTGCTCGTGGAAAGCAACTGCCACCCTTCAAAAAGCAGCCGTATAAGATGGTAAGCAAACTTTGTATCATATCCGACATTATGAAAACTTTCGGTATGCACACGCCAGCCGTAATTGTCATACTCATCCTTTATTTTTCTGTAAATCATGGCCACATCCATACCTTTATGAAAACTCTCACAATTCTGTTTTTTTCCTTTATAATATTTTAATATACTATTGAGTTTTCCTGCTTCCCCTTCACTGATTTCCCGGTAATAGTTCCTGTTCATTATCCGTGTTACAATATCGCCTGCCGTCTTAATATCATTACCGGTATATTTTTCCGTTTCATGCACAAAAATCTGTTTTTCCAGGTAATCGAGACCTTTCCGCAATGAAGTAAACCGTTCCTTTTTTACTACCAGCTTCTTTTTCTGTGAAAACGCATACCCGGTAAAGGTATCCCGGACCACCCGGGATACGATCTTTGCATGATTATCCATGAGCTCCCGGGCTTCCGGTTCACACACAAGGATATTTTTCTTGTCTGCAAATAATACCTCGATAATATTCGGATTATTCCGTAAAAGAAGTTTTAAAAACCTGGATAAGGAAAATGATTTATCATCCACATCATTCTTATTGTTGCGGTTTTGTATACCCGGTCTTTTCGTCGATTCATCCCGGTATTCAACAGGATGAAGACCAAGGAGTTCACTGGAATGTGGGATAAATACAGAGAGGAAATCAGTATCAGATTCTCTGGAAGCGAATCCGTAAAGATGTGAACCTGTTCGTACCTTTAATATCAATCTCCCGGGGATTCTTTCTTCTCCTTAAGTAATACTACCTGATATTATGCTTCCCGGGTTGACAGAGCCAGGGTACGATTATCTTTTTCCCTGGGACTCATGTTCAGAATCGTTTTACTGAACATCTGCTGCTTTTTTTTGTCCTTTATCTTCACCACATTGGCATAACTGTCCACAGGCAATGGGACAAGATGATCATCCACAGAAACAAAAAGGGCATTTATCGGCATTTTAAGGTATTTCTCATGTTTTGATTCAATAACGTATGTATTACCCTTAAAAGTGAATAATTGAGGGAATTTCTTTAATTTACACCTTCTGTATGCAGCATTTTTGCTATTAGCTTCATCCATATGTATTCTACTCCTTATGTTATTCTCGACGGTATTGTGTAAGATAGACTTTATTTTTTTTAGTGTCAAGGGGGTTTGGGCTATTTCCGGTAACTCAAAAAAATAGAAATTGTGGACAGGTTACTGTTCCTTCAATTATAATTTATAACAAGAAGCATTAATAAAACGAGGAGGACACAATGAAGAAATTGTATACATTGATTCTGCTTTTATTATTCTGCCAATCCATTATTTTTTCCAATCCATACAAACTTTCACCGGACTACAGACCTGTGAAATTAACCATTTACTGGGTCGGATTTAATGAATCAAGAGAACATATAGATTATGAATATAATAAAAAAGGACAACTTATGAAAACATCAACCTACCGAGGGGAGGATTCTCCTTCCTGGTACAGTATTTATGAGTATGATGAAGCAAACCGGCTTATAAAGAAATCAACCTATTCATCTGCCGGACTAAACGCATATACCACCTTAACTTATGTGAACAATAATCTGTATGAAGAAGCGGAATTCAATAAAGAGGGAGTATGTACCCAGTCTATAAAGAATGAATATGATAAGAATGGGAACATCATATCCATTTCGATTAAACAGACTCCTTATGGCGGAACATATCTTTCATGGAGTTCACTGGAATTTTTTATGTATGATTCAGAACAGAAAGTAATAGAAAGCCTGGAATATTACGATAGTACCCTGGAAAACCGAACCTCTTATACCTATAATAAAGACAATTTTATAATGAACATCATCACCTATGGAGATAACCATGATACGATTGGCAAAACCGTAAAGAGTTTTAAATACCTTACATCAGGGAAAAATAAAGGAAAATTGGAGGAACTCATCAATAACAGGTTTGCCTGTTATGACGGAAAAGAAGAGATTGAATGCTGTACAACCTATACAATGAAACCTGAATACGAATCGCAAGGGAATATGACAAAACTCATATTTTATAACTGCGAGAATGTAAAATCAGGATATGCTGTTGTTACCTGGGAAAAAGGTAAAACAGATATGGAGCTTATCAAGAAAATATTCGAACAGATACACTGGTATTTTACCGGCTGCTGATTTTTTTCATAAAGGACTCTTTACATATCTGTCGAGTAATGATTTTAATTCATCCATACGGAAAGGTTTGGATAAAAAATAATCCATACCGGCATGCAAACACCTTTCTTTTGTTTCTTTAAAAACGTCCCCGGTAAGGCCGATAATCGGCACATTCAATCCCATTTCCCCCCGGATAATCTTTGTTGCGGAAATTCCATCCATATCCGGCATATGGTTATCCATAAGTATTAAGGAATATACCTTTTCCTTAAGCTTTACAAGCGCCTCTTTGCCATTTGTTACCGTATCTACATGATACCCCAGGGTAGTAACCATTCTTAAAAGCATTTTGCGGTTAAGTTCATCGTCTTCTGCAATAAGAATCATTTTATCGAGGAAATTCCTCTGTATTTCTTCTTTCTTTGCATGAGAAGCCTTTTCAGATTCCGATTTTCCCGTAACTTCATGAACCTCAAGTTCCGATTTTTCTTTTTGCTGTTTTATGACTTTTAAAGGAATATCGAGATAAAAAGCAGTTCCATTACTCTCTCTTGACTTAACCCTTATTTTCCCTTTCATAAGAGATATGAGTTTATTGATTATGGCGAGTCCGAGTCCTGAACCGCCATATTTACGTGTTACCGTACCATCTACCTGGTAAAAGGCTTTAAAAATATCTTTCTGCTTGGATAATGGAATTCCGATTCCTGTATCCTCGATGAGAATATGAATCATATATTTCTTTCCGATGGTATATTTATCTGATCCGCTGACAGAGAGTTTTACATACCCGGTTTCCGTAAACTTTACTGCATTTCCGATCAGGTTCAGTAAAATCTGTTGAATCCTGATAGAATCACCATTAAACCATTGTGGAATCTTTTTATCATATTCAAATAAAAGCCCGATATTCTTATGTGCTGATTGTATATTCTGTTTTTCTATGGTAAATACCGCATGAGAAATATCATAGAGATTAAAATCCGAACAGCTTATTGAAAGCTTTCCCGATTCAATCTGGGCCATGTCGAGTACATTATTCAATAATCGTAAAAGAATATTCCCGCTATAGGTAATTGCATCAATATACTCTTCATGTTCCGATTCACGCGCAATACGCTTTAACATATCACTCATCCCCAGGATAGTATTAAGAGGGGTCCGGATTTCATGTGACATATTGGCAAGGAATTCACTTTTTGCCCTGCTTGCAGCCTCTGATTTCTCTTTTGCAGCTTTTAAAGCTGCTTCTGCGACCTTCCGTGTTGCTATGTTCCGTACAATACAGATATACCCCGGGCTTGTTGTCCCGTTTACCTGAAAAAAAGAAAAGATACAACTACAAGGAAGGCTTCCCCTGTCCTTTGTCTTTAAAACGAGATCGAGTTCATAGTCAAGATATTTCTTTAGAATTTCATTCAAATCCACTGGAGTATAATCTTCCTTAAAAAGAAGATTTTCAAAACAGGTACTTCTTAATTCATTTAAAGAAAATCCTGTAAGGGTAGCGGCAAATTTATTTATAAAATGAATAGTATGATCCCGGTCACAGATAAATAATCCATCCTTCATGGTTGCAATTACATGCTCTGATGCAGTCGCAGGATTTAAATAAAAAAACCTGAACCGGCCAACAGTATAGGTAAGGGTAAAAATCATTAAAAAAACAGCGCCGAAAAAAAAGTATATCTCATAATGCAAAGGAAAGAATTGAAAAACCTTGTTTAATAAAGGTACGAGTCCAAGGAGAGGAATCAGGATGAAACTCACGAGTAAAAGAACCGTCTTATCCTGTTCTGTTTTTTTCCCTTTAATAATAAATTTATATGCAGCCAGAATGATTGAACTCAAAAAAAGAACACCCGCCCAAATTCTTGTAAATAAAGAAAAAGGACTGGACGGATTTATAATATAACCGGCTCCATATTCCGTAATGTGTATATCCTTAAACCCTGTTATTACTAAAAAGCAAAAAATTATAACCGGCTGACACAGAACAAAGATATGGATAATAAACCGTTTTACCCTGTCCTGCTGAAAGAGGGGCAGAAATTCCACACTGAAACTTAAAAGGATTGGCGGGATAAACCAGGATATATTCATTATTCTCGCCCAGAATAAAGCGATATCCTGATTCTGTAAAAAAGATAATACAAAGTGACAGAAAAAATAGAAAGAAATAAAATATGTTAAAATCGAGAATATTCTGTTGGTTATTCCTTTTCTATCCAGAAGAAGAACACGTATACCAAAACCAAGGGGGATAATAATTCCTGAAAAAAGAAAAAAAGAACGAATATACATTCAAAACCCCTTATTTTTTCATATGTTATTCTTTATCTATTTATCGAAAATCGACTGTTTCCCCATTATCGCTGCATACTATTCCTTTTCTGTTATAAAATCCTAAAAAAAAAGAATTAATGCAATAGCTATAAGTATAATTAATAGTCAATATATCATAAAAAAGTTTTATTTTTCTCCATATATAAACTTCCGGAAACCCGGTTATTGTTCACTCTCACTTCTCGTAAACCTTTTTATTATAACAGAATAACCGGGAAAAAGAGAAAGCAACGTCTCTCTCGCCGGAATCTCAAGATCCGCAAACTCAAATCCCGGGGAAACAGTACAACCGATAAGTGAATATGATGTGTTATTATCCGGTGCTGCGCCAAAATAGCAACCTGCAGGAATAATAGCCTGGAGAACCTGCCCGGCTTGCATATCCCTGCCTAATACTATTCTTGAGTAATATCCTTCCTGGCTGATTATATGAAGAGAGAGAGATGACCCTTCATAAAAATGCCAGATTTCATCCTGGTTTATCCGGTGAAAGGCAGAAAAATCGTCTTTATTAAGAAGAAAATAGATTGATGTGGAAAAACATCTGTCCCCCGAAAACCGTGCAGGCAGGTGATTTTTTTTCATATACTCAGTGGACCGGTATAGTTCTTTGTAATATCCCCCCTCCGGATGCTTTGACAGATCTAGTTTCTCGATCCATTCCTGCGCAGAAATCATATGCCTCCTAAATATACACTCTTTCCTTATTTTATCGGTTGATTCCAAAGGAATTGTAACTATTTTGATGTATAATTTTACTCTATTTGGGGACAGGAGAGGCTGGTTGTGGGTAAATTTTAAAGCTTGAATATCCGAAAAGGAGTATAATAACAATCATATACAGTAATCAATTTATTTTGACCTGATAAAAGTTGAAGAATTATCCATAATTGTCGTAAGACCTCACGGGGTGTTAGACGGTTTTTCATATTTTCGTCATCCCATTTTTTATATACTTTACCTAATTCCTGTAAAACGTCATCACCATATTCCTTTGTCAATTTCAAAAAAAACTCTAAAAAATAACGAATCAATTGAGCAATACTATAAAAGTTCAAATCATGGTGCATTAACTTTAAATGCCGATACATTTTAGCAGGAAGATATGTATGAATATGTTCCCTTCCTTCATCAGGATTTTGAGATACAAGTCTGTATTGGCTGTTTCTCTGTTTCCTGCATTTATGTTCCTTTTCAAATACTGGTTTAAGGAGTGAAAGAATTTTAACAATAATGCCTGATATATTTCCCTTTTCTTTATAAATAGTAAGATTTTCAAGATTTTCTTTCATACTCTCACCTATAACAAAATGAAATTCATGGAATTGTGTTGCTGGAATATTTGTTATCATATAAGTTTCCTTTCAATATTTTTATATAAATGTTGTATTTACTTATATAACTAACTAGCGAAAGTGACGTACTGCATTGCATTAAAATTATTTTTTTTTATTTTTTTCTATTCAGGTTTAGATAATTTTTATTTATAGTAACAGAGGGAGGTAAAAATGAGGAATAATCCTTTTTTTCCAACATCACCTGGTCATAAAGAGACATTGATAAAGTTATACGAAGATACTAACGCCATACTCAATTGGCAAAAGCAACGATATCAACATCTTTTCAATATATTCTCCTCACAGTTTCATACTGAGCCGCATGCCCTGTACAGTACCCCTGGGAGGATAGAGATCGGGGGTAATCATACCGATCATAATCATGGCAGGGTCCTGGCTGCCGGCATCAACCTTGATTCCATTGCGGCTGTCTCGAAAATCAAAGATAATACAATTATTCTCTATTCAGAAGGGTATAAAGAACCGTTTATTATTGATTTATCCAGCCTTTCTCCTGTAAAGGAGGAAACAGGGAACACACAGGCTTTAATCCGTGGAATTACAGCATATTTAAAGGATTCCGGATATGCAATAGGAGGATTTAATGCAAGCATAACATCTGATGTACTCCGCGGTTCAGGGTTGAGTTCATCTGCTTCGATAGAAGTTCTTATCGGGAGCATCTTCAATGATCTCTATAATAACAACAGCATCACCCCATTACAGATAGCTATAGCCGGTCAATATGCAGAAAATAAATATTTTGGCAAACCGTGTGGTCTTATGGACCAGCTGGCCTGTACAATGGGAGGGATCGTGTTTATTGATTTTGCATTACCGGAAAAACCGGTAATTGAAAAGGTGAAATATCATTTTTCTTCCCATCACTATCAGATTGTTGTGGTGAACACAGGAGGTTCTCATTCAGATCTTACCGTTGACTATGCATCTATACCTGATGAAATGAAAAAGATTGCATCGCTTCTTCATAAGGATGTGTGCCGGAATATTACAAAAAATGATATGGTAACAACAATACAGGAGTTAAGAGAAAAGGCCGGGGACAGGGCAATCCTAAGGGCGTTTCATTTCCTGGTTGAAAACGAGCGGGTTTTCAACCAGGTTGATGCATTAAAAAAGGATGACCTGAAGACTTTTTTAAGGCTTGTTACTGAATCGGGGAATTCTTCCTGGAAATGGCTTCAAAATACTTATTCCCCCTCACATCCCAAGGATCAGGGTATTCCCCTCGGACTTGCATTAACAGAACAATTCATTCAACAAACCGGTGAAGGGGCATGCAGGGTGCATGGAGGGGGGTTTGCCGGAACCCTGCTTACTTTTTTGCCTTCCGGTGCAGTAAGTGACTACTCTCTCCTGATGCAGAAGGTGTTTGGAAAAAAAGCAGTGAATGTCCTGACTATCCGTCATACAGGGACAACCAGGGTCTGGCCTTAGGATTATTATTATATCTTTGCTGGAAATTTAACACAGCAAATTAGAATCCGAATTTTATTGCTTTTTGTGGACAGGTATCAACACAGGATCCGCATAATGTACATTCATAATGTTCCATATTGCCTTTTTGAACCAGATCACATACATCAATACTCATCGGGCACGAATCATTACACTTCCTGCATTGATTACATAATGTTGAATTTACTTTAAGTCGTAATGAAGGGTAGTTGAATATATTTCTGATTTTTCTTCCAATAATCATAAAAGGACTTATCCAGCACAGGTATTTACAAAAGCCCCTTTTCCCGAAAATAAAATTCAATCCGATAATGATGGTGATAACAGCATAGTATATAATATATGCCAGGGGATCGCTTATTGATATGCCATTATGAGTACTATAGAAGAAATCGATCCCTTTTAACCTGCCGGATATGATAAAGACAAATACAATCAGCACTATCCATGGTGCCCAGAAAAGGAATTTGATCCATGCCCCTTTTTTTATCGGTTTTGTTACCACTTTCATATCAATAAGAGGATTTTGCATACCGGCTCCTGGACACAACCATCCGCAAAAAAACCTTCCGACCAGAAGGGATGATAGAAACAGCGTGACAAATATGATGAATGATCCCGACACAAGACCCTTGCTTGCTGCATCGATAATGAGATATGGGGAAAAATAGAACATCGTTATGGGGTAGAGTAAAAAGGAAATAAAAGTTATACTTTTACGTATCTTTTGCCTGATCATAAAAAGACCACCTATTTTTCAACAATTAATTTAAGCATCATTTCAACAATTCCTCGCCCAAAATAGTGCTTTCATCTGCCAATCCAAGGGTTTTATAAAAGTCAATCGCTTTTGGATTCTCTGATGATGTACTAACATAAACCTGATTTATTTTCATCTGTTTTGCAAGGGTTTTCATTTTTAGAACCAGTTGCCTGCCTGTTCCCTTACCTTGCAGGTCTTCTGCCACAATAAGTTCATTTATAAAAGCAGATCCCCCTTTGTGAAAAAAAGTTTTATAAAAAACAGCAGTTATAAATCCGCACACCCTGTTGTTTATTTCTGCCACATAGTTCTTATACAGATCTTTATTCTTTTCCATTTCAGAATATGTTGCCAGTATTGCTTTTAGAGAAATATCATGCCCGGATTCGAATAACTCCTCCAGTTTTTCAAGAAGAGTATGAACCTGTGGTATATCTTCCTGTCTCATTTCCCGTATTATCACTTTATCCATAATCACACCATCTTCTTCCTGTCCTTTCATCTCTCCTTAACTGTCCATTTTTTTCCGGTTTATCACTTCCGGTTTCTCATCTTAACTACCTCTTTTTAACGGTAACTTCTGTGCTTTTTCTCCTCTTCCCGTTTCTTCAAATCAGCTTCCATTTTAGTATTCCACACATCAATCTTCTTCTTAATAATATCCAGGTTCTGTTTCTCATTAAGGGTAAGGTAAAGCCTTTTTAATGCTCCAAGATAATTAATTGCAAGTTTCATGTCATCTATCCTCTGGGTCGATAGTTCGTATTTTTCCCTGTATTTATCTGCTGCTTTCTGAAGCATCTGTTTTACAAGTTCCAGCCAGTTATTCCTTTCTACATACCCCTGTTCACGGGGGTCAAGCTTTTTTATCATCATCTTCAAATCGAGCAAATTTTTGGAAACTGTGGCATAACGTCCCAGCAACTCCACAAATGACCACTTCCATTTGGAATTTGATCCGAATGAATCTTCTACAGACTGGATTGAATAACCCAGTTTACGTATAAGGTTATAGCGTTCAATATCATCAAAGGTCTGAATACTTAATAGATTTTCCTCATACTGGGAATAGGGCATATCAATAAAATTTGTTACCGTTTCTTCAAGATAAATAATGCATTTGTAAAGGCACTTCCGTGCTTCATTAAGGTAGGATTCATTTTTTACACCGAGCATCGAAACAGAAAGTGAATTCAGTACTACATAATAAGAAACCATAGTAAGATTATCCTCTGCAAGGGCCAATCTCTGCATATTCTGGGAAAAATCGCCCCTTTTAAGTGTTAATTTTATCTTTTTTTCTTTTTCTTTGAGTGTATTGATTTCCTTTTTATATTCATTACTGTGTTCTATGAACCGTTCTCTTGCCTGTTTACTGACTTTTCCCATTATATCCTTCCTTATTATTCGCTATATTTTTTTAATAACTCTTCGGCATGTTTTAACGAGACCTGGTCGTTTTTGTCCCCGGAAAGCATTCTCGAGATTTCCACTTTCACTGATTTCCCCCGGATGGGATAGACTTTTGTCAATGTACGATTATCCTGTATAATCTTTTCCACTTTTATATGATTATCTGCTCTTACTGCGATTGTAGCAAGGTGGGTAATACAGAGAATTTGCTTGATCCTGGAAAGTTTTTTCAATTTCTCACCTACAGCTATAGCTACTTCCCCACCGATTCCTGCATCGACTTCATCAAAAATTAGTGATGAAATGCGGTCTGCTTCTGAAAGCACCGATTTTAAGGCAAGCATTACCCTTGAAATTTCCCCCCCGGATGCAATCTTTTTAAGAGGTTTAAATGGTTCTCCAAGGTTTGGCGAAATAAGAAATTCAACCTGATCGATCCCAAAGGGAGTATACACTGTCTTACCTTCTTCATTTTTCCGGTCAATAACCTCTACCTTAAACCTGACCCTGGGCATCCCGAGTTCAGTTAATTCCTTTTCCACCTTTTCCTGCAGTAGTGTTGCTGCTTCTCTTCTCTTTTGTGATAATTCAACTGCCCGTTTTTTTAAATCATTTTCCAGATTTGAAATTCGAATTTTTAAATTCTTCTTTTCTTCTTCCCAATTCTGGATACCGTCAAGTTCCTCTTCTGATTTTCGGCAGAAATCAAGAACTTCCTCAATAGAGTCCCCGTATTTTTTCTGGAGTGTTTTTATAAGCGAAAGCCGCTCTTCGCATTCAGCAAGTCTCGCGGGATTATACTCTACCCGGGATTTGTACTGCCGGATACTCTGAATAAAATCCTCTATCTCATAGAATGCATCCTGGAGTTGATTGTTCAACCCGGATAATTCTGTATCAATATGGATCACTTCTTCCATATCCTCCCTGGTTTTACGCAAAGTCAGGAGTACGCCATTTCTGCTTTCCGACGTATTTTCATATATCTGTTCAATTAAACGGAACAGCCGTTCATGATTGGAGAGGATATTGAATTCCTTTTCGAGTTTTTCCTCTTCCCCGGGTTTCAGATCTGCATTATGAATCTCTGATATTGCATGTTCTAAAAAATCTATTTCCCGCAACCGTTCCCGCTCGGAACTTACCAGTTTTGAAAACTTTTCACGCAACGATGAAAGCTCTTTAAATAAGGTAAAAAAGGTTTCGGTTAATTCCTCTGTCCCGGCAAACCTGTCTATGAGTTTTCTGTGGTTATCCACCAGCAACAGGGACTGGTGATCATGCTGGCCATGGAGATCAAAAAGCAGGGATGCCAGTTCAGCCAGGTCTTTTCGAGTAACAGGAGTGGATTGTATATAGATTGACCCGCGGCCGGTCTGTTTTAATACCCTTCGGAGTATGATAATACCGTCTTCACCCTTAATCCCATGCGAATCAAGCCACTGCTGTACTTCCTGGTTCATGGAAATATCCACAATCCCGGATACCAGGGCCTCTGATGCCCCGGTTCTTATGGCAGATGAATCCCCTTTCTGGCCCAGAAGTATTCCAAGTGCACCAACAAGGATTGATTTTCCCGCACCGGTTTCGCCTGTTAACAGGTTTAATCCTTTGCTGAACTTAACACTCACCCTGTCAATTAACGCATAATTGTGGATATTAAGTTCTTCAAGCATATGGCTCTCCTGACCAGTTCAGCTTTGCTTTTAAAATTCCGTAAAAATTTCTTTTATCGGAATTGATGATATGTGTTTTATAGTCTGATTTCTCGATTATGATCTTATCCCCGGGCAGAAGATTGACCGTTTCCTGCCCATCAACAGTAAGAATAAGATCGGTTTTTTGTATTCTATCCATCTCTATCCGGACTTTTTCATTGCCGGGAATGACAATCGGTCTGTTGGAGAGGGTAAACGGACAAATAGGATTAAGGATCATGGCCTCCATTTCAGGATGGATAATAGGCCCCCCTGCTGCCAGGGAATAAGCCGTGGAACCGGTAGGTGTTGCAAGAATAACACCATCTGCCCTGTAACCCCCGATATGCGTATCTGAAAAAAAGACGGTAAAACTCATAAGCCTGGAGATTCCGCATGAATGAATAACAACTTCGTTTAGTCCGTGAAATACGGATATCAACTTACTTTCTCTTGTAAGTGTCACCTTTACCATAAGCCGCTCACTTAAGAAAAGGCTTCCGGTAATAAATTTCTCGAACACCCTTGTCCATTCATCCCTGGATACTTCTGCAAGAAAACCGAAATTACCCAGGTTTATCCCCAGTACCGGTGTATGAGTTTCCAGAATAAGCCGGGCTGTATAAAGAAGGGTTCCATCCCCGCCAAGAGAAAAGGCAATATCTGTACAAGACAATATTGAATTGGGGATGGTTTCGTTATAACCAAAAACATGAACAGCTACATCAATTTTATTAAAATAATCATGTATTTCCCGGATGACTGTTTCTACCTCATTTTTTGAGTAATTTGCTATGACAACCACATTCCGGATGGTCCTTATCATATTTTGCCCTGTATATCTATACAGATACTGTTTTCTTATTTGTATCTGTTATTTCGTAAGAATACTGTATTACCGTTGTTTTGTAAAGTAATTCACGGGAAGTTTTTCTACACCAGATTTTTGTAATAGAGAGTGACACAATTTTGTGTTAAAATTTTTCTTATTGTATAATTCCTTCCCCTGTTAGACGTGAAAATCCACTCCCACCGCATTGTTTACAGAAGATTTCCCCGTTTTTTCTTACTGCCTTTGATTCCATGAGTTGTTCCCTGCACCTGTAACAAATGACATTATCAAAAATCGGCGCATATGATGGAAGCATTGTCTTCACTTCTTTACATTCAAACAAAGAATCAAAAGGGATTGATAAAAGACCAAAGCAAGCCTCCCTACCTTTTATCTTGAATGCCGCAATATCCTCTTCTGTTCCGGCTCTTTCACGTACAACCCTCTGAAAAAGACGTGAAAATTCAGGGTGTTTTTCCTCAAGAATTGTATGAAAATCCGGTTTCATTCGTATACGAAATCCAGTATCCTTTCCCCGTATAAGAAAGGTTGCAGCAGTTTTCCCGATATCATAAAAAATAAGTCCATTATTTCCAAAGGTACATCCGGTAACCACCTGGATACCATCGGAAAAACAATTGTTTGTTTCCGTAATGACAATCATCTTCTCCATTCCATCGGAACAGGTTCTATTGCCGTTCCCTGAATATAGTTTTTTCATCGCCATTACCGAGACATAAACACCGGAAGCCAGACCGGGGCAAAAATGCCCGTGAATTGTTCCGGCTTTTAACAAACAGGCTTTAATATCCTCTGCCCGTACAAAACGGATTATCTCACTCCGGGGATCAGGGAATGTCCATTCTTTTTCCGGGGGTTCTTCCCCGGTCTCATCAAACACGGAGGCATATGGCTTTATATCATAGACAGGAGTGCCGTCCACCGCATCAAGACCGGAAACAGTGAGTATGTTGTTCTCTATGCCAATAAGTTTTACCGTGGTCACCCCCAGCGGGGAGGGTCTGTTCGGGCTTCTTGATGCAAATACTCCTCTTGTCTCTCCTGTATATACAGGTCCTTTTAAAGAATACCCGTCCGAGAGATGAAATCCGAAAATAACCTGGATATACGGCACCTCGGATAGCCGGTAAAGACCTTCTGTATAATCTATCTCCAGGATGATCCTGCTTACCTGTTTTCTCATAACAAAGGGGTCTTCTTTTTCCTTGAAATTACTTTCCACTTTCCCGATCTGTTTTAATGTTATCATAGTATTCCTCCTGTATATTCCTATTGTTCGAATTCTTGTAAAAGCCGATGCTAAACTAATACTGTACCGGGATAATAACAGGGTAGTCTTCAGTATAATGAAGGATCACGTCTATTCCATATACATCCCGGATCATTTCCCTTGTAATATCCTTTTTTGTACAGATTGTATAAATCCGTTTATCTTTTAAAAAGATGATTCTGTCTGCGTAATGAATGGCCATATTGATGTCATGAAGGCTTATGACGGCAGAAACATCATGCCCGTCTATTATTATCCGGATGAGCCGGAGTATTTCCACCTGGTTTTTCAGATCAAGGCTGCTGGTCGGTTCATCAAGGAGTAAGAGACCTGGATCCTGGACAAGTGCCCTGGCAAGACAGACCTTCTGGAGTTCCCCCCCGCTTAAGTGATCGATATACCGGAGGGATAATTCCTGCATATGTAATTTTTCGATGATTGCGTTCACAGTGAGAATATCATTTTTTGTAAGCCTGTATTTTATATGGGGGTGTCGTCCCAGAAGGACTGCATCGAATACGGTAAGACGGGCTGTTTCGTTTCGCTGGGCAACATACCCTATGTTTTTCGCCACTTCTATTTGTGACAGGCGGTGAATATCCTTACCATCGATGAGAATTGATCCCTTTTTGATATCAAGGATTTTATTTATACACTTTAAGAGTGTGGATTTTCCAGCACCATTCGGTCCCAGAATAGCGACAATTTCATGTTCCTGAACGCTAAAGGAAATATTCTCCAATACCTGGTTTTTCTGATAATGAAAGGAAAGGTTATCCGCTATTAATCTCATCGTTGATATCCTTTGATAATGAGATAGATAAACACCGGCACACCTAAAAAGGAGGTGAGAATAGCGACCGGGAAGACATGTGGTATGAGAATAAGCCGTGCCGCTGTATCTGCTGCCAGGAGAATGATTGCACCGGCCATACATGAACCGGGAATGAGGAAGCGGTGGTCATCCCCGATTATCCTTCTTATAATGTGGGGACAGACAAGACCGATAAAGCCGATAATCCCGATAAATGCAATGATGACCGAGGTAACCAGAGAGGCAACAACCATACCGGTAATCCGGACACGTTCCACAGGAACACCCAGGCTTTTCGCTGTTTCGCTTCCGGCATCAAGGGCATTATACTTCCATCGCTGGGTAATGAAAAAGACGGTTGATACACTCACCGTGACCATGATAATGAAAAGCTCCTGCCAGCTTGTCCTGCCCACATCCCCGAATGTCCAGAAAACCATGGCTGCAAGCTGTACATCATCTGCAAAAAACTGCAGAAACATGGTGCCTGCCTGGAATAAAGATCCGAGTGCAACACCGGTAAGCACCAGAACCACAGGTGATGAGCGTTTCAGTTTTGATATGCCGATAAGGACACCGGTAGTGAGAAGGCAGCAGATAAAAGCAGCAGTGGTAGTAAGATAGGGGTTGGTAATGGTAATAGCGGCAGTCCCGGTAGAACGCATAACCCCTGTTCCCAGGAGCATAACGGACAATGCCGCACCGAATGCAGCGGATTGGGAAATTCCCAGGGTAAATGGTGAACCAAGGGGATTCCGTAAAAGTGACTGCATGGCAACACCACTTATTGAAAGCCCTGCACCTGCAATAAGTGCGGTGATGATCCGGGGAAGCCGTATGTTAAAAATGATGTTATTCCATTTATCAACCGTATTAATCCTGAACAATGCGGCGATGACATCCGGGACAGGAATGGTAACAGATCCGAAACAGAGGGAAAAAATAAATATAAAAATCAATAAAAACACACAGACAATAAGAAATACAACTTTTTTCTTTATATAGAGGGAATACTCTTTTGGAAATTCTGCTTTATCGATATGCATGAATTAGAACTCCAGCTTTTTGAAAGCCATATAATGAAAAGATTCATTCATTTGCTCAAATGCTGGCACACCTACAAGGAATTCATAAATCTCATCTGCCTTTTTCACAGGATCGATATCGGTGAATCTATCCGGATAGAGAACTTTGCCAATATAGTAAGCATTTGCAAGAGTAGAACCATGATTCTGGGAATACGAGTTATAGGGAAGAACCCCGTAAATCTCCCCGGAAACGACTGCCTTAAGAGATTTGTATGCCGGATCTGTTTGTAATTCGTACAATGCATGAGCCTGGGGATCGGTCTGAAGGGTGGCAAGATCGATAAAAATTATATCCGGGTCCCATTCCACAATCTTTTCTTTGGAAACATCCATATGGGAAAGTTCGGAGTCCTGTGGTTCAATAGCCGCATTGTTCGTATTAAGGAACCGGAAAGGGGGATACCCGGGTTCTGTGGATTGTAATCCATGGGGGCCCCTGTATGCAATACCGCCGACAAAACAGGTTTTTCGTTCCTTAATATCTTCTGTCCGTTTATCAAGGTCATCAATAAGAGCATCTATGAATTGTTTTAAAGAAGCTGTCCTTTGTTCCTTTTTCATTATTTTTCCGATAACTTCAAGTGATGTATAAAAAGAGGATTTGTTTTTCCCCAGGTCCCCGTAATCCAGGACGCACACGGGAATAGAGGTTTTTTCCTGGAGTTCCTCCGGATTAAACCCCGTTTCAGCATAGGTTTTAAAAATAAGATCCGGCTGCGGGCTTAATGCCGCTATTAATTCAGGATTATCATATCCCCTGAATTCACCGAATAAAGGTAATGCATGAAATTGCGGATTTGCAAAGGCATAAGGACGTGCATCGAATTGCTGTCTTTCTTTTTCAATATCATCCACTGCAATGACTCTGTCCTGACATTGCATATAGGTGATATAACGGAGTGCCCCGGCACCTGAACAGATAATACGCTTAACGGATTCGGGTATTGTTATTTCCCTGTTCATACTGTCCTTTACCTGTATGACGGAAACCGTGCTTATTCCCTCATCCTTTTTTGTACAGGAAAAAAAAACAAGGAAAAGTATCAATACCAATAACATCCCCCTGGAGTGTAATACCATAATTATTCCTCCACGACTTTGTGTCACAATATTTAGAATCGTGTTACTAATATACCTTCATTTCATATGTATTGTCAAGGGTATTGCAAGAATTTATTTTTACGGCAGGGTAGAAAGAATTCGTGCAATCATTTCAATATTTTTATTTCCCAACAATGGATACAGGGGAAAGAGAAGACACCGCATAAGTATCTTTTTAGCATCGGGCACATCGATATTAAGATCTCCCCCGACAGAAATAATAGAATCCCAGAATGCCGGTATGGTTTCTATATTTTTTCGTCTCGCATATTTTCTCACATCATTCATGCCCGAAGTAAGCATGACGGGAAAAGAATAATGGGGGGGATCATAACTATCACGTTGCTTAAGAGTGGTATGCCGGGATTTCATTAATGACCGGGAATAGATATTCTCTATTTCTTTTCTCCTGGCTATATAGGTATCTATCTCTTTTAATTGTGCAAGTCCAAGGCTGGCATTAAGGTCAGGAAGAAGCAAGTGTCTCCTTCTGTTTTCGATACAATCTTTCATCTTGCTGTACAGGGTACGCTTGGGTGTAAGGACAAGCCCCCCACCGCCCGTGGTAATGATGTTTTCCGGTTCCATAGAAAGAATAATGAGAAGGGCGTCGGAACCGCATTGAATATCCGTTTTTTTTGCTCCTAATGCATGTGAAATATCCGCGATAACAGGAATTCCAAACTGCAAAATACTTTCCATATCAGGGATATAACCCAGATGGAAATGAAGGAGAATCGCTTTCGGGTTTTCCGCCAGGTTTTTTTCTATTTCACCGGGTACTATGGTGCATGAATCACTATCAACATCAACAATAACAGGAATAAGTCCTTTTTCATGGAGAACGGAAAGATAAAACCTGGGAGCCAGGGCAGATACAATGACTTTAGATGTCGGTTCCAGATCCAGGGCTTCGCATGCAAGAGAGAGTGTATGATAATAACTCGAGACGGCGATTCCATTATAAACACCTGCATAAGAACTCATTTTCGAGGCAAATTGATGTGAAAGATTCCCGGCGCCTATTTCTTCGGAAACCATACAGGTAAGGACACTATCCATATCTTTTCTTTTAACTGTCGGTTTGAATACTGATATCATATGCTATTATAACCTGATCTACTGGCTTATTTTATTGAGTTGCTGTAACTCAGTTGGATCAAAAAGCTTTTTAATATTAAGAATAATAAGGTATTCACCATTTTCATTTACTACACCCTGTATATACTCTGCCCCAATTCCGGAGATGATCTGTGGTGGAGGCTGGATTGATTCAGGATCGATTGAGATAACCCTGGAGACTTTATCAATAATAATACCAATCTGCATACTACTTACATTAATAATGACAAATCCACTCAAAAGTTTATCATCTTCAGTTAGATTGGCTTTCTCTATCTGAAATCGCTTATGAAGATCAATAATGGGGAAAATCATACTCCTGATTTTGAGAATTCCTGCAACATAGGGGGGAACATTTGGAATGGGTCTTATTGGTCTGATCCCTACAATTTCCTTTACTTCCATAATATCTATTCCATATTTTTCATTTCCCAATTGAAATGTCACTAATTGTATTCTTAATTCAGACTCAGCCATTTTAAACTCCTTCTCATAATTATAACATAATATCACCAGGTTTCTAAAGCCATGTTAAATAAAAAAACAAAATATTTTTTTGTTTTTTATAGATGGATATCTTATCGGCTCAAAAAACATGGAAACCCTCATTTATTCATCAGTAAATGCATATTTTCCTATCAATGGAACAAACCTGCATCCAATACTTTCCCTGGTTTCGAACCTGGTACCTGTCCGTTGTATTACTTTTAATACCTGGTACGAATGATAATCACCTACCGGAATTACAAGGATGCCATTATCGGCAAGCTGATTCTTAAGTTCTTCCGGGATAAATGGTGCAGCAGCTGTTACGATAATTCTATGAAAAAGTCCTTCATCTGACCACCCCACTGTTCCATCACCTTCACGAAAATATATATTCACATATCCCAGGCTGTTTAAAATCATTTTCGCACGTTTTAAAAGTTCCGGGATTCGTTCTATCGTATATACCTCTTCTGCCAATTCAGCTAATAAAGCTGTCTGATACCCGCTTCCTGTCCCGATTTCCAATATTCTATTCGTTTCCCTTATCTGAAGTAAATCTGTCATAAGTGCAACAATATAGGGTTGAGAAATGGTCTGTCCATGCCCAATGGAGACTGGATAATCCCCATATGCCCTTTGTTTTGCAGATCCGGAAATAAAAAGATGACGCGGTATCCGTTTCATAGCTTCACATATTCTCTCATTATAAATACCCCGGGATTTAATCTGTGTTCTTATCATCTTTTCTGCCAGTTCTTTATTATCAAAAAGCAAGACCTCTCCTCTTCATTTTCTCATTTTCTTCCATTTTATTAATAATTTATCTGAATCGCTTCTCTATCCCATAATTGTAAAAACTCACGAAACGTTCCCTTATCTATAAAGTCTTTTATCAAGCTGTACAACCCGGATAGAACACCGGAAATGTTTTTTTTATAATCCAGGAATGTATTCTCATCCGCCATATCTGATACCGCTCTTATACTCAGACAGGGTTTTTTACGGTTCAGTGCCCCTAAAAAAACACCGGCGCTTTCCCAATTGCATGCATCTGCGTCAAATAGCTTTCTTAACAGCATTTTATCTTTATTCTCTTTAATTATATACTCACCGCATGCCTGTATTCCAATCATAATTTCTCTTTTATTATTATATAAATTTTGTACAATTCTTACAATGTTTTTATTAAATCCTGAATGAATCTCCATCATTTTTTGTTTTATTTGCGGCAGACCAAATCCGGAAATATCATACTCAAAACAATGATAACTTATAATCACGGTTCCAGCGGATATATCATTGTTGAGTCCGCCGCATGAACCGGTATCCAGTACAAAATCCGGTCTAAAATACTCAATTCCAGAGACCGTTGCAATACCTGCTCTCGCTTTTCCAGGGCCGGTTTGCACTATCATTATCTCATTATCATTCATTTTCTTGCAAGCTGCTTTAAAATCATAACAGCTGGTTTGTTCAGTTATATTGAATTCTCTTAAAGCCTTTCTATACTCATATTTCAGAGGGCAAATAATAAGAATTTTCATTATCTTCACCTCATATACGGTTTTGTATCATGATTATAGCATATGGTTGGACGTACTACAACCCGGTTATTTTTTTTATAATAATTATTTCAACTTATCTCATCATAACCCTTAAAATAGGGGATAGATGAGTCTATCCCCTATTGGTATGGGGTTCGAGGGTAAGGAAAGGAGGTAAAACTCACCCTTGCAATGGCAATACATTTAAAACAGCCAGAACCTGCAATAGTTACAATAAGCAGAGATTTTTATAACCGGTTTTATGTCACAGGAAATTATGGATTTGTCCCGAATTTACGACTATAATCGATATCATGCATTTTATTTGAAATGATTTTCACTATTAATAAAAATATCCTTGATTATTGAGCCTCTTGCAAAAATCCAATAGTATTTAAGGAATTTTTGCAAGAGGCTTCGGAGTATTTTTATTTTATTATATTAAAAGGAAATAAAAATACTCCACTGTTGTTAAGGCTGGTTCTTGCAGTAAATATAGTATTTTTGCAAGAACCTCTATTAAAAAAATATTTTAATGTTTATTATGATAGGCCTGCTGAAAGGAGGGATAATGAAAAAAATTTCTGTTTTTTTAATTTGTATTTTCTTTCTTATGTCCTGTTCTACTACCCAGTTTTACCTGGAAGATTTTAATCCAGATGAACATAAAAACATAGTAGAAGAATGGTGCCCTCATCAGGACGTGATTGAATGGTGGTATGTAACAGGAATTCTTAAAGATAGTAATGAAACGCTTTATCTCTATCAGTTTACCATATTTCACAAGCATTTATTCGGTATTGTTGAAGGTTTTGTGCTTCATCTTGCTTTGACCGATATTCATAACAAAAAGCATTATTTTTTTGAGAATCAATCATTGCAAAATAAAAGTGTCTACGGAAATAAGAACGAGATTATCTTTAAAAACAGTAAAATTATTCCTGTATTGATTAATGGAAAAATTAAAGCTTTAGAATTGGAAGGTCATGCACCGGATTTTTCATTTTTTCTTACCACATATCTTAATAAACCGGCTGTTTGGCACGGCAAGAATGGAATTATTACCATGGGGCACACAGATAAAAGGAAACAACGCAGCTTTTATTATTCATTTACCGCTATGGAAAGCAAAAATCGTTTCACTCATTGCACAAGCTGCTGTGCATCTTGTGCTTGTAATTTCTTTGACTTTCTTTCAGAAAGCAAAAAAGTAATCCCTGTTAAAGATCGCTTCGCTCCTTTAACGGGTATTTTTTTGTTCTACGAACAAAAAAATACCTGGCAACGACCTACTCTTCCACCCCGTACTCAACCCTCTTATGGATAAAGCCGGGTTGAGAACGGGGCAGTACCATCGGCGATGGAGGGCTTAACTTCCGTGTTCGGGATGGGAACGGGTGGGACCCCTCCTCTATGGTCACCAGGTAAATTATTTTTTCTCATTCGTCATTCAACTGCAACCATGGATACTCACTCTCATTTGTGATTATCCGTGGTTTGAACCAGGGGAATTAGTAATATGGTCAAGCCTCACGGTAAATTAGTACTGGTCGGCTGAACATGTTACCATGCTTATACCTCCAGCCTATCAACCAGATCA
>JAFGQK010000060.1 GCA_016935735.1 Spirochaetales bacterium
AGGAGTATACAGTGGTTTATGTCTTCTTTGATGACATAACGATGCATGATACACTGTCGGTTTGTTAGACGGGGCGCACCGCTTGATTGGGAGTTTATACCGGCATTCTTTTTGATGCCTGATTTTTTCAATCAGCATGGTATTCCCGATTATACGATTTTCATATTTGATTGTGGTAGTAAAAGTTATAACGAAATGACAGTAAACATTCGTTGCTCCCCCCCCTGCATTAGCACAGCAGTGGACGAAAATTCTTTTGTAAAGGATATGTCAGAATCATTTTTTTAGGTAAAACAGCTTGATTATATCTGTCTTTCTTTCCCCGGCCTTTTGTTGTCCCAACATACTGCCAATTAGCGGCACGATAACAGCTGCCTGCAAATCGCTCTTTTTCAACAAAGGTTTCGAGCAATACTGGCCTGTAATTATACCGCTTTTCCCAATCATCTGCTATCCGTCTTACGATCATCGCTAAAATCATGGATGCTAAATTTTTGGAATAAATCCAGGGGAGAATTAGAAACCGGGCGTTATTTATTACCAGGTGTAGATTTCTCATACGCATCTCATCCGACCAACCTATGTATGCATCACGGTCTGCTATCCGCCACGCACTCGCACCAAACCCCAATAATGCCAGCAGTTCATCCTTTGCATAGACTGCATATTTTAAATAAGCACCCGGAAGGCTTGTATATCCTAAATAATGATAACGGTCTATATATTCATTCCATAGCGAGTGTTCTTCTTTATTTTGCACTACCCGGATATTTAAAGGCGCCAGTTCCCCGGCGGGTGCAATAATATCTTGCCCTGGCGCCGTGCGTTGTGTATGCCGGATGGGATACGGAGTACCGGGATGACTCTTCTGCGAAACAGGCAGGGTGATTTCTCCATCTCGTTCCATTTTTAATAACGCTACCCGCATGCTTCTTTCTTTTAACCCTCCATCCGGTTTATACCATCGCAGATATTGACAAGCAATACGAGAAACAATTGTCCTATTACGACTTGTATCTTCATCAATAATTGCTCTGATGCATTCTATATCTGCCTTAGAAAAAACTCTGCCACAATACATTTTGCCTGGTTCATTTTTTTCTTTGATCTGCCAGGGAAGAAAGGGTGTGACATCCCCAGGCGCTTTTCCGCCTGCCTTTCCGCAGGCTGTAAGATAATCCATTAGCCATGTGTGCTGATTTATCTTCCACATTTGAAGAGTTTCAAATATACTGAACATAATCGCAGTAAAACGACCACTCCATATTGCACCACTGCCGTAATAATTCTTTCTTCCTACTGCCGGACCCCTTAAAATCCTTTCTGAACCATTATTATCCATCGGTATAAAAGGATGTTCAACAAAAACTATCAGACCTTCCCAGTGGTTGATCAAACTTTTTAATGCTCCTTTTTGTGCGTAATGCAGGCGAGGCAGCTTTAATTCCTCTAAAGCTACATTATACATGATGTCCAATGCTTCTCTTATTTGTTTATCTTCATGTAAGAACTCTCGCGTACCTCCAGGGTACTGCGTGCGCAAATTATTGAGATGAAAAATACGATTGATTCTCTCTTCCCATATTAAAGTCCATTCTTTAATAGCAGGATATTTTTTTCCTGCATCCGTAAAGTCTCTGCGTACATGACTCCAGCAGAATGCTAATATTATTCCTGTATGCTTTTTCGCATAAGATTTGTACGCACTATATCTGTCTACCAGCAATATGCCTTCTATGATCACTCCAAGGTGCTCTTCGATCACTACAGCTGCCCTGGTGGGATCCATAATATATACTATGCTTTCTGTAGAAATAAAAACCCATAGATACCAGCGATAGCTTGTTTTTGATTTCGTCATTTCAAATACACTCCAGTGTGTCTCATCAGCCTGCCACCAATCGCTTTGCCTGCTCCTTTCTTCTAACGCTTCATATATGGGTTCAAATAAAGGCGGCATTCGTTTAAGTCCATCTCCGACAGTACCGGCCGGTACATCAACATCGTACAATTGCAATTCCTTTAATACCCTGGCTACGGGAATCTGAAAACGGTATTTCTTGAGTAGTATAAATATCCAGATTGACATTCCATAATGCGTCCCGGGAAAAAGCTTGACAGGACCAAGTGCTGTAATAATTCCCTTCTTGATTTCGCATTTGCACGTTTGTGCATATTTTTTCCGTTTTATTTTACGCTTATAGCCTTTTACTTCTATTTCAACAAGTTCTGTATCTTCTGTACTTTTTAGTTCTTTATAGGGTTTGCCACATTTTGGACAGATTATTGGTTCTGTTGCCTCGTATATCTCATCCTTTACCGGTAATTGATTATGCTTTCTAAACGAATGATTGGGAATTCCCTTTTGCCTTCCTCGTTTCCCCGGAGTAATTATGGTTTTAGTTTTACGTTTTGATTTTTCTGTTTTCTTTGCATAAAGCCTGTGTTCAAGATATTTAATCCTGGCATTTTTATCAGCGAGTTCTGTTTTTAATTTTTGTTCCCGTTCAATCGCACGTTCATGTTGCTTCTTCCAATACCCCAGGTCAGCGGTAATAATATTGATTTCCCGCTGTAATGCCTTATTCTGCTCCCGAAGCTTTTCAATTTCATCGTTTCCTTTGTTTTTTATAGTCATGCTAAGGATTTTAGCATGGAATTAAAAAAGTGTCCAGGGGGGGGAGTAACGAATGTTTACACCAAATAATTGGAAATACCGTCCTGAATTATTATTCAGGTATCCAATTGATTTTCAGTATATTACTCCTTTAATAACGCTTCAAGGCAGGGAGAAAAAGGTTTACCTGACCGTTTTCTGTATTCTTTTTCTTCATTAAGTTTCTTAATTAAATCCGGGTCATTTATTTCTTTTATCACCAATACGGCATAATCACACATTCTCTTATCTTTTTCTTCCTCAATATAACGCAATAAACATGCAACCGGGGAGTACTGCTGTTGCTCTTTTAGATAAGTTAAAATACCGCTGGCCATCCAATAAATAGCATAGATATGTTTTACCAGCC
>JAFGQK010000061.1 GCA_016935735.1 Spirochaetales bacterium
CTGGTCTCATTAACCTGGCGGCCAACGTTTATCTATTTTGCTTAAAATCTTGTTATTTTAACAAGATTTTAAGTCAAAATAGCATATGCTTATATATTCCTTACCGGTTTATCGGCAATTCTCTGATTCTTCTTATGTTATAGCAAAGTCTGTGCGAGTTCCCCGGGGTTAATCTGTACTACTCCAGGCGAAGATCGCAGGTATTATTCCAGGATTTTCGACCTGGTAGTACTGGCGTTGGCCGGAACTTTCCTGGATGTAATTGCAGGTAATTGTGTTTTTCCAGCTTTTCCTGATTTGGGTTGTGGGCGTAGCCAATGTTGTGTTCCCGTGGCCGCCCGGTCAATCTGTGGTTCCTTCCTTCTTTTTCTTTTTGGGGAATCTCTGCCATACACCCCATACATCGATTCTTCTTGACAATACTCCAAAAGTAGGGTAAAATCAAATACTTACTTATAAATTTAAAATAAAGAAAAGGAAGAAAAGATGAAGAGAACTATTTTTTACGGATTGTTATTTATTTTAATACTCATCCTTACTGGATGCGCCCAGGTCTTTATGCAAGACGCTGAAAAAATGTTGCCTGCTCAGGATAAAGAAGCTATTGCTGCCTGGGATGCATGGCAGATGTTCCGGCATGATGCCCGGCATTCGGGGTATGTCGAGGCACGGGCACCGACAACCCCTACCCTTTTCTGGAAAGTGAATGTAGGACTTCCAATATATTCCTCTCCGGCTATCGGCTCCAACAGGTATATCTATGTAGGTGCAAAGGATGTTCTCCTTGCCATTAATGAAAGGAACGGCAGACCTGTATGGAAGGCACCTATGGTTGGCGAGGTCTACAGTTCACCGGCCACGGATCCTTATGCAGGAAAACAAGGACTGGTGTATTGTGCTTCCTATGGTTCACGGTCAAGCACCCTTTCTGCTTTTGATATGCAAACCGGCGATCGGGTATGGTGGACATGGATGACGACAAAGTCTTCTCCCACCCTTGCATACAATATTACCAATAGTGATCCGGCAGATATCGCTTATCCGGTTGTTCCCCGGTGTACTCTCTTTATCGGTTCCCAGGAAACACTTTTAGCCATAAATGCAGATAAGGGAAAAACAGTCTGGTCATTCGATGCGTATGGAGTAATCGATTCAACCCCTGCCGTGGATGAGAGAAATGTCTATTTCGGCACCAACAACAATATAATCTATGCAGTAAACAGGTATACCGGAAGGGGTATCTGGAAGTTTGAAGCAAAAGGCCCGGTAAAGTCATCCCCGGCTGTGGGAGAAAAGTTCCTTATTGCAGCATCCCTGGACGGTATTATCTATTGTCTTTATAAAGAAACAGGTGAATTGTACTGGGTACTCCAGACAAAAGGTAAGATAGTGTCATCACCGGCTTATTACCGGGGATTTATTTACATTGGTTCCGGAATGGAACTTCTTAAGCTGAACGAATACGGGAGAATTGTCTGGACTGCACGGACATTGGGGGATACGATTTCTTCACCTGCATTATCTGCCGGCAAGGTATATATCGGCTCGAGTAAAACAGAATCAGCATCTATTTTCTGTTTTGATGACAAATCAGGCAGACCGGTCTGGTCAAAATGGATGGATGTTGTATCCTCCCCATCTCTTATGGTCTGGAGTCTGATTGTCCCGAGCCTGGACGGAAATATTTACTGTTTTAATGACCTGGAATGATTTTTAATCTTTTTAGCGGAGTATTATGAAGGCCCGGAAATCCCGGGCCTTTTGATTATTGAAAGAAAGGGATCTTTCTACAATACAGGAAAATATTATTGACTGCATTGGCCTGTTTTATATATTTCAAACTCACCATAAGTAAATTGTAGTATATACCAGTCGTCTGCGCCATCTTCCTTCATAACGAATGTACAGGAACCGGAATCAACGCCACTGGTATAATCGGCTGTTACTTCCATTTTCCCGCTCCCGGCATCAACCGGATCACTCAAATTAGAAAAATCAAAAGGTCTATTACCATAGAAAAAGATAGACTCTTCCCAATAATCCGGATCCTTTATCTGCTCATATTGTCCAGCATCCGGGTGGAAATTTTCATACAGGTCTTCCCGGTTCGAGTTGTTAAGGCCGTCTTCAAATGACTTAATACGTTCTTCAATCGACATGGTTTCCTCGATGGGGGGACACCCGGTAAGCATGATAAAGAGAGCACTAAAAACCATAAACATTATTATTATTTTCTTCATAACAATACCTCCTGTTAAATATCTGCTTCCACCAGGTGGAGAACAACCTCTTTCTCAAAAAGAGTGAGAATCTGTTTATAAACAGATAGAAAATCATTATACACCTGGCTATTTAAGCTTTTAATCGAATTGGTCTTCATCATAATATACATACGGCCCAGGACATACCGTCTTAAGGAAAGGGCGGAAAGGGCATAGTACCGTACATTCAGAAAGAGATTGCTTGTCTGGATTTCCAGGGGAAAAACAGTGGTTTTATAAAACTTGTTCTTTTCTTCCTTTTGGTCATCCGAATATGCAAACAATGTCTCCCGTTCTTTTTTGAGCATAAGAGAACTTTCCAGATACACGGCAAATGATTGGGATAATTTCGAAATAAGATCCGTTAACTGGTTCTTCACCCGCCCGATAGCAGTAACAGGATCATCCTTAAAATCCTTTAATTTATTGTCATTCCAGTCACGAAAATCCAGCTTTCCGCGCAACGCCTTGAATTTTTCCCCGGGGGTTTCCCCAGGCTTTACTTCCACTCCCTCTTCTACAGCAAGCTCTACCGTTTTTCCCCCGGATTCCACCTCGACGATTCCTTCCTCCACTGCAATCAGGGAGGTTCCGTCATCCCCGGAAAAAACCCTGAATACGGTTCCCCTTACACCGCAATTGGCACTCGGCGTATTGATCTTTAAATCCGTCTGATCTTCTGTCATCGTTTCCACTTTAAGAAGAACGGAACCGGTAATACAGGATAAAATATTTGTCTGTTTCTCCTTGTCCTGTTTGTCGAGAAGTTGAAACACGGTATTTTCCTCTATCTGTATAAGAGTCCTACCGACATAAATTTCTGCAAATCCGCCGGCTTCACATATAACCGAGTAACCGGTTTCAAGCTTATCGCCTTCAATTGCTTCTGTCTTATAACCGCTTTTATCCCGGATATATACATCGCCTTCCAGATAATCGACATATGCATCCTGGCAAAAAACACACGTGAACAGTGAAACGAATAAAACACATGAACATACTATCTTTTTCATTGTACTGGTCCTTTCATCCCGAAAATGGTCATGCTACTTTTCGCTTCACCCCCGGTTAAAAAATAATACACCCCTTCTTTTGATGATACTTTTGTGATGATTGCTTTTTTCGGAAGGTACCGCTTGAAAAAGTATTGTCCTTCCAGGGATGAGGTAAACAACGCATACGACTGACTATAAATAGTGTCAATCCACTCAATTACCGGGTCTCTAATGGAAAACCCGGACCCGGATAATGAATCCCACAGAAGATGCATGTCCTTTTGCAGAAGAATGATCTCGCTGTCATACATAAACGGGATATTGCTTAAAGTAATAAGCTGCTTGCTATCTCCCTTGTTGATAAGATCGATAATCTTATATACGGATTCCGTTTTTTGTTTTACTGTAAATGTTGAACACCCGGCCAGCGACAGGATAACAAACAAAGAAATTAACCATTTTGTCATACGCATACTCCTTAACCAGTGATAAATGATTCCTCATTTGTTCAGGTATGCCGGCCCCTTCCGCTCACCCGCCGGTGATTCCCGGTTTGGTACCCACCGTCCAGTAACTACCGATGGAAATTACCGGTTTGCAATCCCCGGTCGATAATTATCAGCCGGAAATTACCGACATATCAAATTTTAACACAAATATATGAAAAAAAACAGACTTTTTCCAGGGATTTTTATTTTTTACCGGGGACGGAGTTTAAAAGATATGTCATTTTTTTCATAATCATTTGTCACAATAATTTTAAGGGTATCCGGGTATTGGGAAGGAAGAATTGAAAAGGGAGTTACTTCCCTGGAAGGGATTGTATGGACACCAGTATCATCATACTGGATGTTCCTTACATAAGATTAATCCACTAAACCAATACTTTTACCATCCGTACCAGCTAAGTATCAGTATGCCCATATCCCATATGTTTATTTGAACCAGTTTTTACCTTTGAGCCTCTTGCAAAAATCCAATAATATTTAAGGAATCTTTGCAAGAGGCTTCAGAGTATTTTTATTTTATTATACTAAAAGGAAATAAAAACACTCCACTGTTGTTAAGGTTGGTTCTTGCAGTAAATATAGTATTTTTGCAGGAACTTCCTTTAATATATATTTCACCGGTAAACGGAAATTTCCACCTCATCGATAAAAAGGTTATCATGCCAGTTTTTCCCATTTGACCGGAACCTGAAGTTACATTTGTCGGTAAAATTATACTCATCTGCATGAAGAACGATGGATTCTTTCCGGAGAACATTAAATCCGAAGAAAGGAAAACATAAAAACCTTTTCCCGGGGCAGGTGAAAACGGTTTCCCAGGTTACTCCCCCATCCCGGGTGAATTGTACATCCCAGTTATACCGTTTTGTATTCTTATACCCTCTTGAGAAACAGGAAAAATCAAGCCTTATGGTTTTTGCATCCGATGCATCAAACCCGTTCCGTAACTCCATAGCTCCATTGGCGCCCCACAGATTCATACCGCGTATCAACCTTTTTCTTCCGAACAGCTGTATCCAGAAACAGTATATTCCATTACTCTGCCAGTTTCCGGAATCAAAGAACAGATTAAAATCATCGGAAATTTTGGTTATTTCAATTATCCGGACATTATCGATGGTGACATCGCTGTCACACAATCCCAGATTCAACTCAAACCGGGCATTGCCATGATCCGGTTCGTTCATGGTAAACTCAAAGGAATATGTCCTTTTTTCGTTATCGATGCTGATGATGTGCCCATCCGAATATGATGTATAAGGTTCGGGATTGTGGTATGCACCGCTCCCGATATTCACGATGATATCCCGGTCTGCGTTTGCTTTTGCATCAAACTCAACAAGGTATCGTTTTCCTTTATTCAATATCAATCCCGATTGAATCGTCTGTACATGCCAGTCTTCACTCCCGTATTTTGTAATATCGACAACATACTCATCATTAACAGTACAGGCAGTGCCGGCAGCGTCTTCATGGAACCCTGTTGACCAATTTTTTGAATTATTACTGAAATATCCGTTTGTAAGAAGGTTCCCTGACTTTCTTACTACAACATTATCCAGCCATATATCGTTTTTATCGGTTCCCAGGTCGAATCGTATCATATCATTATCCGTAGCTTCTTTATCCATGATAAAACGGTATTCATACCGCTTCATTGTTTCAGATAAAACAAATTCAGCAGGATAGTAGAAGAAGCCGTTTGTTATAAGAACTTTCAATGGCCTGGCTGCCGTAGAACGGGCATCAAAACTGACTGCATAGGATTCGCCTGTTTCAAGCCTTACCTGATTGGATAACTGCTGGCCATACTCATAGGACGCCACGGCATCGAAAGTGATATGGGCTTCGTTCCCGGTATATTCAATTGATGCAGGAGCCTGCCAGGGGTTAAAATCCCAGTTTGCCTTTCCCAGGGAAAAATCCCCATTCAACATTCTATTGTATTTGATAATCATGACATTATCCAGCCATATATCATTGATATCCGTTCCCAGGTTAAACTGAATCACTTCATTCCCGGTTACCTTCGCTGTCATGGTAAAACGGAATGAATACGGTGCCATGTTTGTCGACAGGATAAAATCTTTTGTACAATGACTTTCATAGGTAACACTGTCCCCGATATTGAGCTGCAATGGCCTTTTTACAGTGGACCGGGCATCAAAACAGACAACATAGGATCCGCCCTGCTCAAGGTAAATTCCTTTTGACAACTGCTGTCCCCAGGGATCCTCTGCAAGGGTTTGAAATGTAATATATGCTTCATTACCGGTATAGTCGATCCGGGCAGATGGAGATGAATCTTCCGGCTGCCATGGATTAAAGTTCCAGTCACACTCACCGCTGAAATTCTCATTTACGATAACAACATCATCTCTCTCTATTTCAGGTTCTTCCATTTCCGAATACCGGACGATGATGTTATCGAGCCATAAATCATCAAGGCTGGCACCGGCATTAAAAACTATTTTGGCTTTTTTATCTGTGGCCTCATTCATTGTAAAACTGAATGTATAATGGTTCTGCACTGTTGTTACATCGAGAAGCCCGGAAGAACCATAGGTTATATAATCACCGCCGTCTTCCATTACAGCCACCTCTAAAGTCCTGGCTGCAACAGACCGTGCATCAAAATCGATTGTATAGGTGATCCCATTAATGATTCTTAAATTTTTCAGAGTAAATTGCTGGCCATAGCTATACTCCGAAATAGTTTCATAACTTATATGTGCCTCTTCATTCTCGAATTCCACTGTTGCCGGTTTATCCCAATCATCCATAACCCAGCCGTCTGTACCATCGCTGAAATCGGAATAAACAAGACTGTGATTGATCATTTTTCTGATATACTTCCCGCCTTCTGTCAGGTCGCTGTTCTTCCAGGGGCCGTAATACCGGGAATACCAGTACAATGCGGACAATGCCTCGCCCTTTAACGTCCATGCCCAGTTTGTCCAGGGAATATCCCTGGTTTCGAGTATATAGATAAGCTGGTTAAAATGATCGAAATCATATGACCATGTTTTCCAGTCATAATGCCCCGGGCTTATTTCATTTGCCCAGACCGGAATTCCTGCATCATAACAGGCAATAATATTATCTGCAATACTCATTTCATGTTGTGCTGTGTACATATGAAAGGTATATACAATATTACTGCCGGCCAGTTCGTTCCCTGCTATATCCTGTGGGTTCTGAGACCAGAAAGGTGTACCGCATAAAATAAGATTTTCCGGCAGGGTTGTTCTTATCAAATCAACAAAAGCCTGGGCGTATGGCTTTGCAGTATTCCAGGAAACAGTGCCCGAAGCGATCTCGTTGATTATTCCCAGAATCAAATGCGGCGGCTTTTCCTTAACAACATCCTGTGCCAGGAGCCAATTATAAAAATCCATTTCCACCTCATAAGCAGTTCCGCCGATTTCAAAATCCGTGGCATGGGTATGGTAGCTTATTTCCAGATAAATACCTGCATCAATACATTCATTTATTATCTCAAGGATCTTTTCCTGCAAGTAGGGGCGAAGATCCGGATTATCGTAAGTCCCGTACTCTGCGTACATGGCAAGCCGGATTCCGTGGACATTTTCATGATAGGCAAGATTATAGATAGTATTGTTTTTAATAGTGGGAAACCATTTGGGACAGCTTATGGCGACAAACCGCAAGGAGGCATTTTCCCCGGTAACCGGGGATTTTATATTCGGACCATCAACATAAAGCCTGCCGAACCGGGAAACGGGACTCACATAACCGGGAGGCGGTTCAGGCGGCACTGTATCATCGTATGGTTTGGGTGGAACCGGTGGGGAACATGGTGAATCCTCGGCAAGAACAAACCAGATATAGTCCAGCTGTACATCACCGAAATCATTGTTGCTGTTGGAAATAATGGTCATTGTGTGCGTTCCCGCAGATAATACAACCCCGGGAACAACTATATCCTGGTTATACCTGAAATCACCTTTTTCATCCAGGGGAGTCCCAAAGCCTTCGACACATAATTCTCCGTCAAAATACAAATCGAAGTTTATAATACCATTGAAAGTGATATCCCATTCACCGTTAACGGGAATTTCAATTGTATAGGTGAGTTCTTCCCCCTTCTGGATTGCCATTACCCTTATGCCTTCATACCAGTACGGATCATGATCATAATTCATATCCACATCAACATCGGTACGGTACACCAGATCATAATTACCCGGGCTTGTATCGGCATAAGAAATAAAATCTTCTGCCTGGATTAATAAGGTGTTTGTCCCCCGGGGTTCTGTAAACCCTGGCGTGCAAAATACTGCTACTAAAAAAACAATGATAATCTTCTTCATTCTCACTCCTTAAGTCTGATAGTTGATTTCATCTTACTGCTTTCTCCTGATAAGATACTTACCTGTTCATTATTTTTTACATAGCACTTTTTAAATAGGTACAGTAAAAACAACATAATTATTTTCCCTGGTAGATTATACTTCTTGCTTGTATGTGAAGGAATGAGGGATGCAAATACTTTTTCATACACATTCGATGAAAAGTATTCACCTTTATACACTATAAAGCATAAATTCATTTTTTCCAGTTCCTTTAAAGAATGCCACCTTTATAAAATTGCAGTTGGGGCTCAACGAATGTTGAGCACGATACAACAAAAATATTTAAAATCTGTTGTTGCATGCTATATAGAGTATCATATTTGGCACAACTACTCTCTATAACAATGGCATTCTTTTAAGAATCTCCTTTTACAGGAAATTCTTTCTATTACGTTGTTTTTTTCTTCATAACCCCATACTATCAAAAAACAGGGGCCAAGTTATTATAATATCATACTTTTAAATGAAATGCAAGGATTGAAATGAAAATTTTAGTTAAAATACTCCCAACTATTTACACTACTGGTTTTTCTGCCCAGGCCAGCCAGTGCATCATTGGTTTGGGGAATTGTTTTACCTGGAAGTTGCGAAATCCTGCGGATTCAAGCCATCCCTTTAATTCCGCATCGGAAAAAACCCAGCCATTTTCTGTTGTCAATGCCATATTCACTGCAAAAAGGGCGGAAAACACCGGTTTTATATGGCTTTTATTTGTCATCATATCCATAATCCAGACTTTTCCCCCGGGTTTTAATGCAGCATATGCTTTACGGAAAAGTGTAGAAATATCATCCGGGGATTCCTGGTGAAGCATCCCGAAGAAAAGGACAGTATCATTCTCCCAGGGGAAATCGGCTGTATGATAATTTCCTGCACAAATGCTTACCCTTTCTGACATTCCCTGGCTCTCTATTAACTGTTTTGCTATGGATACGACACCCGGAAGATCAAATACCGTACATTCCAATTCGGGATATTTTTTTGCCAGAAGTACTGAATAAGTTCCGGGACCGCCCCCGACATCCAGAAGCTGTTTACATCCTTCAAGATTGATAAAAGGGATAATAATCTGTCCCATCCACATAGCCCTGCCGTGCATTGCCAGGACAAAATTACGGGTACGATCCTTATCATTCCCAAGATGAATGGATGGTCTTTCTACCGGTTTTCCTGTTTTTACCATTTCGGCTATCTGTCCCCAGACAGGGTATACATCACGATTGTATACGATTGCCTGACTCAAATTGCCGGGTGAACCGGGAACGAGAAAAAAGGCACTATCCGGGGTGTTTGTATACATATCGTCTTCTTTTATTATTAAATCCAGAGCTGCACATGCATCGAGAAGCAATATGGCACCCCTGGGATTTAAACTGCACTGTTTTGAAACTGTTACGGCATTCGCTTTTTTTAATATTGCCAGGGCATCGAAAATCCCCAGGTCAATCGCTGCAAAAAGAACACAGGAATTATAAAAGGCATTTGCAATATCGATAATTCTGGAAGCATTCGGATTCATAGTTCTTCTCCTTTCTTGTCAGTCACTTCACTCCCTTTTTTCTTACGGTTTAAAAAACGTGCAACCCCCCACCCCAGGGCAGGAATTGCCAGGGCAACCCAGACAGCAGGCCAGGGATTTAAAATCGAAGAAACCTGTCCAAAATAACTATAGACAAAACAGATAGGCAGGGTGCCGCATACAGCGGCCAGGGTAAAAATCAAAGGCGAAACCTGGGACAACCCGGCCAGGCAGGAAAGGATTTCCGTAAGCATCGGTACCGGCCGGCTTAAAATAATGGCAAAAATACCATATTTTTCAAACCAGATTCGGACCCTGGTAATGTCTTTTTCCCCTATCAAGCGGATAAATATCTTCTTTCCCCCGAGCCGGCAGGCAAAAAACCCTATCCATGCTGCAAGCATCGCGCCCACGAATGATACGAAACCTCCCGGCAGGAATCCGAGTAATTTACCGGACAGGGTCATGACAATGGAAGACGGAACCGGCAGCAGGATATCTATTACCAGCAGGAAAATTACGGCCAGGCTTATAAGTATCTTTCCGGCTATATTATCTCCAAGGGATGATATCGTCTTTTCGATATACTCCCCGTCCAGAACACCTATGCTTTCGCCAATGATAAAAAGGATAGAAAACAGTACAACAAGAACTGCTACAATTAAGAAAATTTTTTTCATAACACACTCTTACCAACAGGGTTACCCGTACGGATTTTTCCATACGGAGAAATCCGTACGGAGAAATCCGTACGGAAAAATCCATGCACTCTTTTACAGAGTTGGTTTTAATAAAAGTAATGTAATAAATCTTACAAAAGAAAACAAGGTGAATCAGAAAAAATTGAAAAAAATAATCCTGCCGGTATTGGAGTAATAGAGCTTTTAGCGCTGTTTATAATTCTAATAGGGGCAATGATTTAGAAACACCCTTCAAATATATTTACCCCGGAAAACCGGTTAA
>JAFGQK010000062.1 GCA_016935735.1 Spirochaetales bacterium
CTGGTCTCATTAACCTGGCGGCCAACGTTTATCTATTTTGCTTAAAATCTTGTTATTTTAACAAGATTTTAAGTCAAAATAGCATATCTTCTTGTTCTTTCTTTTGGGGAATAAGGAATGAAAGTGTATATTCCGGTTCCCGGAATAGCTGGCTCATGGTTCAAGGGTCTTGACAAAAGATCGTTTTTTTGATATCAACATAGAAAATGGGTAAAACAGGGCTTTTATTCCATTATCGGGGTGTGGAGAATTACAATGATGATGAAGGGAAAACTGGTAAATAGGAGAGTGCAGGATAAAACTGGAAAACTGGTAAAGCAGCTGGAGATAAATAAAGAAAACTGGCTGGAAGGCATTGTTAAAACCAGGGAAATGGTGCTTTCGAATCTTGCCATGATTTCCCAGATTCCTGCAATAACCTTTCAGGAAGGGAAAAGGGCATCGACTCTTATTGAACGGTACATAGCCGGCGGAATCCTGGAACCCCATATTGATGAAATGAATAATGCAATCGGTGAAATCCAGGGAGAAACCGGTGAAAAGGATATCCTTATTTTCACCCATATAGACCAGCAGCCGGGGATGAATTACGATAGTATCCTTACCATTACAAAGGACAGGATTTTCGGCGAGGGGGTGCCGGAAGATACCATTGCCCTGGCAACAATGATTACCCTGCCGGATGTGATTCAGCGTCTTAACCTTAAGTTTGATAACAATATTGTCCTCCTTGCTTCGTCCAGGTTTCATGACAGGGGCGATCTTGAAGGCATCAGGTATTTTCTGAAAAAGAACAAGACCAAATTCGATTATGCAATCAATCTTGTCGGAACCCCCATCGGAACATTGAACTATTCATCATTAAGCAGAACGCGATGCGACATTATCTGTGATATTGATGTGGAACAGACCACACCCTGGGGTAAGATTGCAAATACAAGTGCGATTTTTGTCATGAACGAAATAATAAACCGGCTTTGCAGTATACCGCTTCCCCTGCATCCGAAGACAATTATCAATCTCGGGAAAATATCCGGTGGGGAACTGTACAGTACAATCAGTAAAAAGGCCAAATTAAGACTGGAGATCTTAAGCGAAGATGATATAATGATGAGCCAGGTGATCGAGGATATCCATGATAACTGTGTGGATATCGGGGCAAAATACGATGTAACGATAACCTGTGATTTTTTCGGCAGACACCGGGCAGGGGGGTTAAGCTATTCCCACCCTTTTGTAAAATCAACAGTAAAGATTGTCAATCTCCTCGGATACAGGCCGATTATGACTTATAATAATTCGGAACTTGCAATTCCCCTTTCATATTCAATTCCCTCGATCGCCGTGGGGATAACCACCGGTGCACTTTCCAGCGGGGAACAGGGATATATTGATATTGAGCCCATACCCAGGGGAATCCTCCAGATTATCATGTTGCTCTATGCCATCGACAGGGGGTATTGTGACATTTGATATTCAGAAATGGCTGGAAAAGAATAAATATCATCATTCGGATTTCCGGGATATACGCCAGCTTGTTAAAGAGAAAGAAAAGAGAAAACTAAAAATAAGCCTTTGTTTTCCAACTCTTAATGAGGAAAAGACTATTGGACAATCGATAGTCATAACAAAGGCCGAACTTATGGACCGCTTCCCGCTGCTTGATGAAATCGCGGTCATCGATTCAGGTTCCACCGACAGGACATGTGAAATTGCCCGGGATTTCGGGGCAGATACCTACCTGGCATCAGAGCATCTGGAAGAAGAGGGGATATACAAAGGCAAGGGAGAAAATCTCTGGAAGGCTCTTTATCTTTTAAAAGGCGATATTATTATATTTATCGATGCCGATATCAGGAATATCCATCACCGCTTTGTCTATGGCCTTATTGGTCCGCTTCTTAAAAATCCCAAACTGAAATTTGTCAAGGCTTTCTATAAACGGCCGATTCATAATGGGGGAGGATACCAGTCCACCGGTGGGGGAAGGGTAACGGAGATTCTCATACGCCCGCTTTTTTCTCAATTCTTCCCCGAACTTACCGCGATTATACAGCCCCTTTCCGGTGAGTATGCCGGGTACAGGGAAATATTCGAACAGATATCTTTCCCTGTCGGGTATGGGGTGGAAACGGGAATGCTTATCGATATTTCCCAGAAATGGGGCATGGACATTATAGCACAAACGGATATTGATCTCCGGGTTCACCGCAACCAGGGTATACGTTCCCTTGGGAAAATGTCATTCGGCATCCTCCAGATATTCTGGAGCCGTATAAAAAAATATAAAAACATCACTGGCCTTGAACCGGAATCATTCCTGCTCAAACAGATTTTCGCCCAGGAAGATAAACCCCAGCAGATTAAAGAGATTCTCATAGAAGAAAAGGAACGCAGACCCATTATCGAGATAGAAGCTTATAATAAGAATAAAAAACACAGGCCAGGATGAACCTTTATATTGTACATTACCATCTTTTTCGAGGGGGTGTAAACCGGATTATCTCTACACAGGTAGAATCGCTTAAAAATAGTACCGTCTTCGATACCATATATGTTCTAACAGGAAGATTCCCGGAAAATGAAACAGTACACGGTGCCCGGATCATAAAACAGGAACTTCTCTATTACCTTCTCCCCGGTTCCTCATTATCAGATTATAAAAACAGTGAAAAAGAACTGTATGATTTTTTTAAACAAAAGATAACAAAAAAAGATATCATCCATGTACACAACCCCTCCCTTGGGAAAAATCCCCTGGTTACCTGTGTCCTTTGCAGATTGTCCCGTGAAGGATATCCGCTTTTTTATCACTGTCATGATTTTGCAGAAGATAGACCGGAAAATTATTTATTCTTAAAACAGATTATTACCGGCCTTTTTCATGAAGACATGAACAGGGTGATGTATCCGGATGGCAAAAGAACATTGTTCTGTGTTATCAATACCCCGGATGCTGAAAGACTCAAAAAACTGGGTATCCCGGAAGACCGGATTAAGAAATTACCGAATCCGGTAAAAGATGTCCGGCTTAAGGAAAAGGATATTTTTGCGATGAAGAAACGTGCACTGGAATCGGTATGCAGGCGTTTTTCCCTTGATCCTGCTTTGCCTGTTATGTTGTATCCGGTACGGGCTATCCGGCGCAAGAATATCGGGGAATACCTGCTTCTCGCTTCACTTTTTAAACACAGGGCTTCGTGGATGATAACCATGGCACCAAAGAACCCGGTAGAAAAATTATATTACAAAAAATGGAAAGCATTTGCACGGCAGATAAAATCACCGGTTATTTTTGAAGCGGGAGACAAGATTGATTTTACCACACTCATGTATGCCGCGGGCAGGGCGGTGACCACCAGTATAAAAGAAGGATTCGGCATGTGTTTTCTGGAACCGTGGATTTTCAACACCCCGGTCACGGGGAGGGCTGTTCCGTATGTACTCCCGGATTTCCGGGAATGCGGGATGCGGTTCCCGGAACTTTATAACGATCTGCCGGTTACATGGAATGACAGGACAGATGATTTCCCCTGCTTTTCCATGAAAACACAGATGGAAATAATCAGGAAAATGCTTGAAGATAAAAAAATGAGAGATGATTTCCTTTCCCAAACAGGAGTGGAAAAAGTATTATTTGATCCTGTACCGGAAGAAATCATCCGGCATAACAGGCGGGTCATAAGAATACATTATTCGATGGAAAAGTATGGAAAAGAACTTGAGAAAGTATATACAGAATTATCTGGATAAGGTGGGGGAAAAAAAACCGTTATCCACGGGGGTCCTGCCGGTTCTTCCGTCCATTCCGGGAATAAAAGCTGTCTTTTTTGATATCTACGGGACGCTCCTTATTTCATCTTCCGGTGATGTGGATGTAATGGAAATTCCTGAACAGAATGTGGTGAAAGCATTTGAAAAAACAGGCATAAAATTCCTGACAGGAGAAAAGAGAAAAGCAGCCGCCTGTCTGAACAGGGAATTGATACATACAATCAGGCGGATTCACCGGGAAAGAAAGAAAAAAGGGATTCCCTTCCCGGAAGTGGATATTATTGACATATGGAAGCAGGTGCTTGTTTCTTCTGAAATGAAAGCGTTTATAAAACTCCCCGGTTCATTTAATTACAGTGAATTCGCATTCCTGTTTGAGATGTTCAACAATCCATTGAGTCCGATGCCCGGAATGAAGATGGTTCTTACCTGGCTGTCGGGAAAAAGGATAATCCCGGGTATTATTTCAAATGCCCAGTTTTATACACCCCTGCTCCTTCACTATTTTCTTTCAGGGGTTTTTACCGGGAACTATGAAGAATATCTTTTCAGGGGGGACTGCATGTTTTTTTCATACCGGTACGGACGAGCAAAACCGGACCGGTTTCTTTATGAAAGGGCAAGGGAAAAGTGCCGGGAATTGGGCATATCCCCGGAAGCCATTCTCTATACAGGGAACGATATGAGAAACGATATTCTCCCTGCAAAACGGACCGGCTTCAGGACAGTTCTGTTTGCCGGGGATAAGCGTTCGCTTCGTTTACGGGAAGACGATGCAGAAGCGTCTGCAATAAAACCGGATGCGGTTATTACGGAGCTTTCACAACTTTACGATATAATTGGTGAATAAGCCAGAAGAAGATATTTTTTTTAACGATAAAATGAATGTATTTCCAGTAAAAAAAACTTGCATTATAAAAGAAACTATGCTATTATAAATACTGCTTACTATCCGGTTGTTCAAACGGATAAAGAAATATTTATAATAAATGATTCGTGGTTAATAAAATGATTTCTTATTCAATTGGAAACAGTGATAGTATGTGAAAAAACATAAATGGAGGGATATATGAAAAAAGGATTATTTGCAACACTACTCATACTCTGTATGAGTCTGTTTATTCTCGGTTGTCAATTTGATATGGCCGTGGATACGGATAGTGAGATAATCAACGTGAAAAGTGACGCAGACACCGGGCCGGTCAAGAAAATTATCAAAGATACCGGTGTTATCAGGTATATTAACCTGGAAGGCGGTTTTTATGGTATAATCGGCAGAAAAGGAAATTATGACCCGGTAAATCTCCCCAGGGTATTTATGCAGGATGGCCTGGCCGTCGAGTTCACCGCAGAGGTACTCGAGGATATGGCATCCATTCATATGTGGGGAACACTTGTCCGTCTTATCAGCATGAAGACCCTGGATACAACCGAGAAAAAGCTTATCATGGATGAGGGTGTTGTGCACCAGCGGTTTATCCAGGGATACCCCTGGTTAATCGAAGCAACAACAGGGACATATCAGATTCTAAACCTTCCGAATTCGTTCCAGATTGAAGGTTTAAAAGTACGGTTTGTTGGTGTTATCAGGGACGATATTAATATTATGCCGCCACTCTGGCCGCTCGTTGAAATCATCGAAATAGAAAAAATCGGCGGGCCGGAAATTATCAGACTGGGTGAAAGGTTTAAGCTGCCTGTCGGGCAAAGTGCCTATGAACCGCGCCAGAAAATACTGTTCACTTTCAAGAGTGTACTCCAGGATTCCCGCTGCCCAAGCGATGTTGTCTGTTTCTGGGAAGGAGAAGCGATTATTTTAGTGAATGTCAATATTGCAGGGAGAGATTACGGTGATTTCAAGATGTCCACACATGTCAGGCCTTCGGTTATCTACGTAGGAAGATATTCCATCCGGTTTCTTGATCTGGTCCCCTATCCTGTTTCAACTGACCCCATAGATCCGGATGAATATGTGGGGTATTTTCTTATAGATTTTGCCTATATAATTAACGATACCCTGTAATTAATCCGGCAAAGTGAAATATACCAGCCCGGGAATGTTATGAATAGTTCCGGGCTTTTTTACGGTTTTAAAAACCCGGTGGTAAATTCCCGCCTGTCTGGTTGGGTGGAAATTCGATATGGGCCAGGGATTCCCCAGGAAATAGACCACGGATGTGTCCAGGGGCACCATGACACGGATAAGGCTTGAGCGAGCCTGCGCAGATTGACTCCAGGGAGTCTGCACAGATTTTTCTACAGGCAGTTTTACCCTGAAAACATATCTTACCCCCCTTTATTTTTAAGAATACGGTTAAGGTCTTAAAAATAGCAAAACAACAACCACTATCTCTGTTTGCGCCTGGAATGGATCTTTTTACAAAAGATACCGGAAGTATACCAGAGTGTATCACTCCCCGTCTGGGGGGGGGAATTCGAAAACAGGCAAAACTACTTGACATAAAAAATAGAACCACTGAATACACGGAAAACACTGAATGAAGAAGAAGA
>JAFGQK010000063.1 GCA_016935735.1 Spirochaetales bacterium
CGTTTTGTAATCATCTTGTTTTTTTAATTAAGCGTGATGGAAGATTCCTTTGGGGCGATAAGCCGTTTTGTAATCATCTTGTTTTTTAATTAAGCTTGACAGAGGATCCCTCTATCTGCATATTCTGGCTTGCAATCGCTTCAATATCTTTGCTTTTAGATTCCATGGAGATTTTGTCTGCTTCCACCTTCAGTCCCTTATCAAAGGTAATTTCGCCTTCTTCTGCTTCGATGGATAACTTGCCCCCCGCACTTATCCGTAAATCTTTATCTGTCTCAATATTGATCATCTCATCCTTGGCCAGGAACTCAAACCGGGTTTTACCATCGGCTGCAAGAATCTGTATCTTTTCTTCCCCATCCTTATCATCCAGGATTATCTGGTGCCCGCTCCTGCTTTTAATGAACTTAAGGTTATTCTCCCCATCCTGGTTCAAGTCGCTGCCGGTGTTTTCACCTGTTTCCGGGGGAACTGCGGCTTCACTCCACACGGAACCAAGGACAATCCCCTGTTCCGGGTTATCGTTTAAAAAGACGACCACTACCTGGTCATCGACTTCAGGGATAAAAAAGGCACCACATTCGGCACTCCCATACAGGGTCATCACTGGAATCCAGTTTGTCTCAATATCTTCCCCTAAAACGGCGAGTTTTACTTTTACACGGCCCAGACCGTCCGGGTCTGCATTGTCTGTAATAATGCCGTAAAGTGGTCCGTTTTGATAGAATGTTCCCATAGAAAAGTCCTTTATTAAAACTGGTTTTCAAATTACATATATATGAGGTTCTTGCAAAAATACTATATTTACTGCAAGAACCAACCTTAACAACAGTGGAGTATTTTTATTTCCTTTTAGTATAATAAAATAAAAATACTCCGCAGCCTCTTGCAAAAATTCCTTAAATACTATCGGATTTCTGCAAGAGGCTCATATACTATATAACTATATCACAATAAGTGAATAAAGAAAAGCACTTTTTATTCTTTAAAATCGATTTCAAATAGATGTATTTACAAAATTTTAGAAATCCACTATTATATATGTGTTAAAACGGCTTTAGATAATCATTTTAACGAATAAAACGATAGTAAATGGTGAATGGATGGATCGTGATTGGAATGATTTTAAATCTATTTATTCAAAAGCAGGTGCAAGGGATAAATTCGAAGAAGTATGTGTAAGTATTATACAGAAAAAATATCCCGGGGAGAATGTCCAGCCGGTAAAAGCAAATCCAGGGGATATGGGAATTGATTTTTTTAGAGGTGAAATCGGGGACCAGGCGATAATTGTATATCAATGTAAATTCTTTCTGGAGCAGATTGGAGAATCGCAAAAAAAACAGATAAGGCAATCATTTCTAAAAGCGGTGAATTCCAAATTGTATACTGTTGCTGAATGGGTATTGTGCCTGCCGAAAATATTTGATTTTAACGAAAATATGTGGTGGTCTGACTGGAAGAAAAAGAATGAGGATCGCTATAAAACAAAAATCACTTTATTACATGGAGATGACATCATTAATTTATTAAAGCAATACGGTTTATATAATATTTTTTTTAAGATAGATGACTCGGTTCGTATTGAAAAGATATATAATAAGATTGTCGGGGAAAAAAAGAAGGAATTTATGCCCGACAATAAATTCATAGATACTTTATCAATTGATATTAAGAACTTTCTTATCGAAAAATTTTCTAATAAGAATGATTTTGATAATTTGTGCAGGGAATTTAAAATAAATAATTTTTTTTCCGGAAACTTTGATTCAAGAATTACCAGTTTTTTACATTATATCGAACATCATTATCCCGATGCAATAGAAAAATTGTACAGGGCTTTACTCCATTTACGGCCTCACTTTGAAAAGATCATTCATACATTATTTATTAAAGATAATTAAAGGTGAAAGTATGAGTAGTAAAATTAGCAACGAGATCAGGAACTTTATGATCGATAAATTCAGCGATAGCACCAGTTTTGACAGTCTATGCATTGAACTGGAAATAGGAAACGTGTTTACCGGTGATTTTGACATGAGAATCACCAGTCTATTGCAGAGAATTGAAAAAGAATATGAAAATCCGGTAGACAGGTTGTATAAAAGCCTGTTGAAACTACGGCCTCATTTTAAATCCGAAATAGACAACCTTTTTTCTCATAACATTGTTAATGTGGAAAATGAAATCCAGTTAATGAAAGAAAGAATAATTAACCTGGAAGAAAAGATTAACCAGCATAAAAAGAATAAGGATTCTCATATAACAGGGGAAGATATTTTTATTGGCTTAAGTGGTGAAGCGTCCTGTCATAATAGTACGGAACAACTATTACGGAAGGCTCATCGTTTTATCTTAATAGGGACAGGCATTAATATATTAAGTAAATATGTATTAACAAATGAATTATTCAGAAGGGCTGCACATGATAATTGCGATATAGAAATTTACCTTGGAAATCCTCTTAGTCCATATATTGAAGTCCGTCTTATTGAAGAAGAACTCGGACAGCCGCTTTTTGAAGAAATTAAACCACGGGTGGGTAAATACGGATTGATAGAACGAATAGAAACATTAATTGATATATGGAAAGAGAATGGACATCCGGATAATGTATCAATAAAATGCTTTAATAATTATCCGACCTTTGCATTGTTCATTATTACGATTCATGCAGTCAAAACGTATTTATTCTATCCATACGGATTTGCCCGGTTGGGCAACTACAGTCCGGTCCTTAAATTTACCAATAGAAACAGAGAACATAAAGAGATTATAAACTTTTTCGATAAGCAATATGAACGGATAAAAAAAACATCCATCGATGCAGGTGATATGATTAATATATATAACAGGGAATATAATCTGGTCAATAAATTCCATGCATTTGCCCTGTATTATATTCCTGATGCAGATTCGGATTTGTTTCACTTTGGAACCAAAATTCTTGGGTATAATGTTTATACAGAAAATGAAACAGAATCGAGTTATACAGAGTACAATAAAAAGTCAAGGAAATTCGGTCTCCATGTTACCATTTGCGATGTGCTTTATTTTATCGGGAGTTTCGAGATTCAGGAGATTGAAAATGAAATAGCTTATATCTGGCAGGAGTATAAAGATATAGAATTATCCGGCCTGCGAATTGAAAAAAATAATCCGGATAAAGGCACACTTTCCATTATGTTTCACGATACATCAAGAAAACTGGAAGCACTCCATAATGAATTAGTCCAGCGTGTATATAGACGGTCAGCAGGATCGGATTACAATATCGGGAGTCCCAGCAGGATAGGGGATATACATACTGAACAAAACAAATTCATGATTGAACGATACAAAGCCCCATTCATTATGTCGAGTTTCATACCCCATTTTACCTTATTAACGGAAATTCCACAGGAAAAGATCGATGATATTTACAATACAATAAACACCAAATTCTTGAGTGATGTAAGGTACTATGCTATTAAAATAAAAGAATTATCGATAATGAATAAGAAACCTGACGGATTCTGGAAAATCAGCAGAAAAATTTAATTTTTATAGAGGATAGCTGCATGAGTGAATTCACAGGGAAGTGCAATCGATTTTATCAGAACCTGTTCTCTCTCTGTAAGAAAAATGGTCTGGATAAGGAAAAGATTCAAAAAACAGCAGACACATTATCAGAGAAAATAGATGAACAGTATTATCTGAAAGAATACGCATATAAACCCACAGGTCTTGCCATTAGTTATCCCCTGCCGGATAATTCTTTTTCTGAAAAGTTATGGGCATTAGCCTGCCGTTTTAACGGGTATCTGCAGCACCTTTTGCATACGAAAGCCCAATGCTTTGCATTTGTTCCCAGGGAAGCTTATCATATTACAATATTTAATAAATCTTATTATAAAACAGATGACTTTGATAAATTCAGTTATCTATCCTTAAAAGAAAAGGAATACATAAAAGAGAAACTGGTAAATGTAAAGATGAATTTTTTCGAATCGATAGTAAAAGAATTAAGAGTACATGGAATATATACAAAGATCATTACAAATGGAATAACCTTGACTTACAAACGGGCAAAAGCATTCAATAAAGCCGGTCTTAATCAAATTGAAATTAGTTTTGATGGACTTACTGCATCAAGTCATGATTTTTCCCGTGGTAAAGATGCATATCAAAAAGCAATAACATCCATTGATAATGCTCAAAAGGGTGGTATTCCCAGGATTGGTATTGTATTTTCCCTTTATAATAAAAATTTTCATAAAATCGATACATTGCCGGAATTCATGAAAAAATCGGGAATAAAGGAATGTTACATCAGCCTTTTTAAGAAAACAGGTCTGTTGGGCGAAAGCAGTCCGTTTGAATCAATAAGCGAAGAAAAAATACAAGCAGTATATGCGAAAATCGAGCTGTGGCAAAAAAAATTTCCTCATTTGATTATTACATTACTTTCATTCTGTACCTGCGGCAGGACGAGTATTATTATTGGGGCAGATGGTGAAATAAGACCATGTTCATTTTCCTATAAGAGCTATGGCAATGTTATTAATACAACATTAAAACATATCTGGAATACTATTGGCAGGAAATTACCTGCTGCCGGTCCATTTGGATACTGTAGTTCATTACAAAACGATTTGGTTGTACCAGTTTAGCTGTCTATACCAGTTCCCTTTTTATCGGGAAAAACTATTATATTCGGAAGAAATTTTACCAGAACGATTTAGGCGGTTTCTGCTTACCTGAAAAGATTTCCTGAATTCCTGCAAGAAAAGAATAGACAAAAATCCCTGATTTGTATATCCTTGTAATCATGTTTTTATTTATGCTTAAAAAGACATTTTTCGATTGCTGGGATAACCTTTACAGAATGTTTTTTCTGAATTTCGGTTATATCGTGGTTCTGGCATCCGGCCTTCCCCTGTCATATTTTATTCGTATTTTTCCTGTTTCCAATAACATTAATTATCTGATTGTAACAATATACATCGTATTTGTTTTTCATGTGTACAATGGGGCTGTCTACGGAATGACACGTGATATTGCAGATTATAAGAATCCGGGTTTTAAAGATTTCTTTACCCACTTGAAAAAAAGCTTCCCTTCGAGCCTGCTTTTTGCTTTTCTTTTATCTATTTTGATTACATTATGTTTTATTTCTTTGAGTATTTATTTAGGAATGAATGTTTTTTTTAAGTATTTTGCCATATTTACGATAATAAGTATCCTGTTTACCGTAATTATTGCGACTCAATATTTTTTTCCCATATACTATGGTCTGGATAAACGGTTTTTTAAAATAATCAAAAAGATGTTTCTTATATTTCTTGATAATCCTCTTTTTTCCTTTGGTTTATTTTTCTTTAATATAATCTTTATGGCCATCGCTGTTATGTCGGCCATGATTATTCCCGGTTTAAGCAGCATAACGCTTTTATTGAATGAGGGATTAAAATTACGGCTTTATAAATATGATTATCTGGAAGAACATCCCGATTTAAAATCCAAAATACCCTGGGACGCCCTTTTGATTGAAGACAGGGAAAAAGTGGGAAAAAGAACTTTAAAGGGTATGATTTTTCCCTGGAAAGAGTAAAACGGTTTTTATTTATAATTCAATATGAAGTTTCTTTCCGATTGCTTCTGCAAGTTCAGGACTGGTTAATATATCAGAAAAGGTAAGATACATTCCTTCACGTTCCATTCTTTTCATAAGATTGATAAGTGCTTTTTGTGAACCGAAAAGTGTTTTAATAACAAAAGCAAAACATTTTTTTCCAATAATCGATCCGGATTGGCCCAAGAAGTGTGTTATATTTTCCGGTGTTTTACCTGAAAAACCGAGTGCTTCTGTACCCACTGCAATGTATTGATATATGGTAAGCTTTTTTCCTACTTCCCTACCGCCGTCTATCAGATCGACATGATGTCCCTGTGATTCAATACCATGAACCAATCCTTTTGCAATATTTCTTAAGAGTTCCCGTTTATCACTGGAAAAGAAAATTACTGCTACCCGCATTGTCTCTTTTCGTATCTATCTTTCATTATCTTTTTATTGTTTATCCGTGGTTGATGTTTCCGACGGTTCATAACCTTCGGAAAAACCGGCATCATCCTCTGAATCCGGAATTGTCGTTGTTGTTTCTGTTTCAGCCTCTGTTGTAACATACCACAATTGTTCATCACTATCCTCGTACTTCTGCTCCCGGGCTAAATTCAGCAATTCCCCGGATTCCCTTGGGGTACGCTTAAGGAATGCAAGCCCCAGGGTACATACAATGAACACGGTAGCAAGTATTGCCGTGATTCTGGTAAGGATATTCCCTGATCTTGATCCAAAGGGAGTACTGCTTCCACCACCGAAAATCCCGCCAAGTCCTTCACCACTTTCGTCCTGAAGCATTATAAGAATAATTAAAAGCAATGCACTCAAGATTATTAATATAAGTAATAATATATCCATCATGAAACTCCACTATATAATATATGAAATAATACCATTTTTTTATCGATCCTGACAAGTGAAAATTGCAAAAAACAATTTTATATCCGTGTACCTTTATGCTATTTTGACTTAAAATCTTGTTATTTTAACAAGATTTTAAGCAAAATAGATAAACGTTGGCCGCCAGGTTAATGAGACCAG
>JAFGQK010000064.1 GCA_016935735.1 Spirochaetales bacterium
CTGGTCTATTTAACCTGGCGGCCAACGTTTATCTATTTTGCTTAAAATCTTGTTATTTTAACAAGATTTTAAGTCAAAATAGCATATGGTTATATCTTTTTATAACAGATAATCTTGAATAAATCAACAGTAATTTCTTATTTTTTTACCTTTTAAAGAATGGTTATATGAAATGCCAGCTATTCATAAAAAAAAGGCTGGCCGGAAACTTCTCCGGCCAGCCTTTCTGGAAACATATGATTATCCTCTTAGTATGGTGGCATCCCTCCCATACCGCCCATTCCCGGGGCACCGCCCGGGCTATGAGTATGTTGTTCTTTTTCCGGAAGATCGGTAACAGTACATTCAGTGGTAAGAAGAAGGCCGGCAATGGATGCTGCATTCTGGAGTGCAGACCGGGTTACTTTAACGGGATCAATGATCCCTGCTTTGATTAAATCTGTCCACACCATTTTCTGTGCATCAAAACCCACCCCTGTTTTCTCCTTTTTTGCCTGATCCGCTATAATGGATCCGTCAAGGCCTGCATTTGTCGCAATCTGTCTCATGGGTTCTTCCAGGGATCGTGTAACAATCTTAAAACCGACCAGTTCGTCTTCTGCCAGTTCTGAAACATTTGCCTTTTTAAGAGCCTCGACTGCTTCGATAAGTGCAAGACCTCCGCCGGAGACAATTCCTTCCTCTACGGCAGCACGGGTTGCAGAAAGCGCATCCTCTACCCTGTGTTTCTTTTCCTTTAATTCAACTTCGGTTGCGGCACCGACATTAATGACAGCAACACCGCCTGCGAGTTTTGCGAGTCTTTCCTGAAGTTTTTCCTTGTCATAATCCGAGGTTGTATCTTCTATCTGAACCTTAATCTGGCCGATACGGCCTTTGATTTTCGCTTCTTCACCTGCGCCTTCGATTATTGTGGTATTTTCCTTATCGACTTTAACGGTTTTTGCACGGCCCATCTGGCTGATTTCCGTATTTTCCAGTTTGAGTCCCAGTTCTTCGGATATTACTTCACCACCTGTGAGGATTGCAATATCTTCGAGCATTGCTTTTCTTCTGTCGCCAAATCCCGGAGCTTTTACCGCACATGCACTTAATGTGCCGCGTAAATTGTTTACTACCAGGGTAGCCAGAGCTTCGCCGTCTATGTCCTCTGCGATAATAAGAATGGGCTTCCCGCTCTGTGCGATTTTTTCGAGAAGGGGAAGAAGATCCTTCATGTTTGAAATCTTCTTGTCATGAATGAGAATATAAGGATTTTCCAGATCTGTTGTCATGGTTTCCCTGTTTGTTGCAAAATAAGCGGAAAGATATCCACGGTCAAACTGCATCCCTTCCACAACATCGAGATCGGTTTCCAGGGTTTTTGATTCTTCAACAGTAATAACACCGTCTTTTCCCACTTTATCCATGGAATCTGCAATGAGTTTTCCTATTTCCATATCATTGTTTGCAGAGATTGCTGCGACCTGCGCAATGGTTTCCTTATCGCTTACTTCTTTTGCTTTTTTCTTGATAAAATCCACTGCAATATCAACAGCCTTTGTTATTCCCCTTTTTAAAGCCAGGGGATTTATTCCCGCAGCAACACTTTTTAAACCTTCTTTGATTATCGAATAGGCCAATACTGTTGCTGTTGTAGTTCCGTCCCCGGCAATATCATTAGTTTTTGTTGCAACTTCTTTAAGAAGCTGTGCACCCATATTCTCGAACGGGTCTTCAAGCTCAATCTCTTTTGCGATGGTCACACCGTCGTTTGTTACTGTCGGAGCCCCGAATTTTTTATCAAGAACAACATTTCTTCCTTTGGGTCCAAGGGTAACCTTTACGGCGTTTGACATTTTCTCCACACCCGCTAAAAGCGCCCTTCGGGCATTTTCATCAAACTTAAGTTGTTTCGCCATATTAACACCTCTCTATTCGTAAATATTTATTCAATAATTGCCAAAATATCAGTCATTTTCAGGATTAAATGTTCAACACCATCAATCTTCAATGCTGTTCCGGCGTACTTGTCGTACATAATACGGTCATTCACCTTTACTTTGATTGACTCATCGTCACCAACTGCAATAACGATACCTTCCTGGGTCTTTTCCTGGGCAGTCTGCGGAATTATAATTCCCGATGCTGTCTTTTCCTCGCCTTCCTGAATTTTAACGAGGATACGTTCACCAATAGGCTTAATTTTCATATCATCCTCCTCTTTTTAGTATAAAAGTAAATTATAAAGTATTTCCCGAAGAAATCCTCAATTGAAAAATACAGATTTCTTCCTTATTTTGCAATACTCTACATAATACATTTTTTGAAAAATAGTCAAGTGAGTTATAAAAAAAAAGACACTTTTTACATAAAAATTACCTCTCTTGATTAAATTTATTTTTATGTTTATATTTTCCATTTTAGCTTTATAGCCGGACTCTTTCAGTACAATCAAATGAAATACCGGATAATTATTATTTCAATTAAAGGGAAGCAGGAATCATTCCTCTTCATGTCGGAAGATTGGAAAGATCGGTTTCCTTAAAAATAACATCATGGACAGTTCCTTCACGCATACTCAAACTCGATACAAGCGCAATCCTCGCTTTCCTGTGAAGCTCAGGGATGTCCAGTGCACCGCAATTACACATTGTAGCTTTTATTTTACTCACTGTCAGTTCAATATTATCTTTCAATTTTCCCGCATAGGGTACATAAGCATCCACCCCTTCCTCAAAAGGGAGTTTTCCCTGCTTTAAATATCCGTACCGGGCCCAGTTCCTTGCCCTCTCTGTTCCTTCTCCCCAGTACTCTTTGACAAAATTCCCTTTTATTTTCATTTTTTTCCCGGGACTTTCATCAAACCGGGCGAAATACCTGCCCATCATCACAAAATCCGCTCCCATTGCCAGTGCTAACAGGATATTGTTGTCATGGACAATACCTCCATCAGAACAGATCGGGATATATTCTCCTGTTTTTTGAAAATATTCATCCCGTGCCTTTGCGACTTCAATCACGGCTGTTGCCTGTCCCAGGCCGATTCCTTTCTGTTCCCTGGTAATACAAATTGCACCCCCGCCAATACCTATTTTTATAAAATCCGCACCGGCATCTGCAAGATAGTTGAATCCCTCCCTTTCCACAACATTTCCCGCGCCGATCTTTACCTCCCCATTCCAGGTCTCCTTTACATATGCTATGGTTTTATGCTGCCACTCACTGAAACCATCCGACGAATCAATACAGAGGATATCCGCACCGGCATTTACCAGTTCGGGTACCCGTTCTTTGTAATCCCTGGTATTGATGCCCGCCCCGACAATAAGTCTTTTTTCTTTATCTACAAGTTCCAGGGGGTTCCGCATATGTTCATCATAATCTTTACGGAAGACCAGGTATAACAGGCATCTATCGGAATTTACAACAGGAAGGCTGTTGAGTTTGTGCTTCCAGATCATATCATTTGCCTCTTCCAGGGATATCCCGTCTTCTGCATAAATAAGGGAAGGGAAAGGGGTCATCACATCCTTGACCGGGGTATTAAGATCACATTTGTTTATCCGGTAATCCCGGCTTGTAAGGATTCCGAGTAATTTTCCATGGGGAGAACCGTCTTCGGTAATAGCAATGGTGGTGTGATCGGTTTTTTTATTCAGGGCAAGAACATCATGAAGGGTCTGGTCCGGCCTTAGATTGGAGTCGCTTTCAACAAAACCTGCTTTAAAATATTTTACCTTTCTTACCATGGCCACCTGTTTTTCAATAGGCTGGGAAGCAAAGATAAAGGAGATTCCGCCGCTCCGCGCCAGCGCAATGGCCATGGTATGATTCGAAACAGCCTGCATGATTGCAGAGGTAAAGGGAATATTAAGGGAAAGAAGAGACTCCCCGCCTTTTTTATATTTGACAACAGGGGTTTTCAATGAAACATTTTCAGAAACATGATCCTTTTCCGTGAGATTGGGAATAAGGATGTATTCACTGAATGTCCGTGAAAGTTCCGGATATATTTCTGCCATTTGTAATGTCTCCTTTTTTTTCAGGTGTATAGCATAGACATTCGGAAAAGAAAAGTCAAGGAAGTTTTTTCATTACGGGTGCGATTTCCCAATCAGGTTTTTTTAACAAAAAACCGTAACTGCTCCCCCGATAGTAACTACTCATCTTCACTAATCGGCACTAATAAATCTACCTATTATAATATTAATCGTTTCCATTCAAGTCCTGTAGGACAACTATCAGCAATTCTAATTATAGTTGAAACAATAAACATTCGTCTAGTACCAGACATACTCTTACTAGTAAAATATACTTCTCATCATGGGAGGGCAGGAGACCTTCAATATACTATCAGGATTTCTC